>JBEEMX010000034.1:0-18785 GCA_041192465.1 Pseudomonadota bacterium
TCGTCGTCGGTGACGATGTAGCGGGCGGGGCGCAGGCCGTTGCGGTCCAGCGTGGCGCCGATCTGCTTGCCGTCGGTGAAGACCATCGCGGCGGGACCGTCCCACGGCTCCATCATCGCGGCGTGGTACTCGTAGAAGGCGCGGCGGCGCTCGTCCATCGTCGCGTGCTGCTCCCACGCTTCCGGGATCATCATCATCGCGGCGTGGGCGAGCGAGTAGCCCGACATCGTCAGCAGTTCGAGTGCGTTGTCGAAGGTGGCGGTGTCGGACTGGCCGAAGAAGCTGATCGGGTACAGCTTGGCCAGGTCATCGCCCAGCACCGGCGACTTCATGACGCCCTGGCGGGCGCGCATCCAGTTGAAGTTGCCCTTGACGGTGTTGATCTCGCCGTTGTGGGCGACCATCCGGTACGGGTGCGCCAGCGGCCACTCGGGGAAGGTGTTGGTCGAGAAGCGTTGATGCACCAGCGCCAGCGCCGAGGTGCAGCGAACGTCCCGCAGGTCGAGGTAGTAGGTGCCGACCTGGTCGGCCAGCAGCAGGCCCTTGTAGATGATGGTGCGGCACGACATGCTGGGCACGTAGTACTCGCGGCTGTGCGTGAGCTTGAGCTTCATGACCGCGGCCGAGGCGGTCTTGCGGATCACGTACAGCTTGCGCTCCAGCGCGTCCGGCACGATCACGTCGGCGCCGCGGCCGATGAAGACCTGGCGGATCACCGGCTCGGTCTTGCGCACGGTCGGGGACATCGGCATGTCCTTGTCCACCGGCACGTCGCGCCAGCCCAGCAGCACTTGCCCTTCGGCCTTGATGGCGCGCTCGACAGCCTGTTCGCACGCCAGACGCGAAGCACGCTCTTTCGGGAGGAAGATCATGCCGACGCCGTACTCACCCGGCGGGGGCAGCTTGACGCCCTGCACGGCCATCTCGGCGCGGAAGAACTCGTCCGGGATCTGGATCAGGATGCCCGCGCCGTCGCCCATCAGCGCGTCGGCACCGACGGCACCGCGGTGGTCGAGGTTTTCGAGGATCTTCAGGCCCTGCTCGACGATGGAGTGCGCCTTCTGGCCCTTGATGTGCGCGACGAAACCGACGCCGCAGGCGTCATGTTCGTTGGCCGGGTCGTACAACCCGCCGGCGGCGAGGGCTTGGACTTCTTGGGGGGACGGGTGTCCCGAGGCAGCCTGGTTCATGGCGCACTCCTGCGTATGGCGGTGAGCAAAGGGAAAACCGTGCAAATTTACTGCACTGCAGCGTAGTCCTCAAGCAAAACAAAATGGGGTCAGGCTCGATTAAAAGACGGGCAGCAAATTCACGGCGCTTTAATGGGGACGGATCCACATGCCATCACGCCACCGCCCGAGGCGGGCGCCCGCGGGGACGTGGTGCCATGCGGCGCTCGGTGGTCGCACCCAGGCTTGCAAGAAATGCACCCGATCCGAGCGCCCAGCCCTTGAGCGCACTGTCCGTGTGGGCCTGCACTTCGGCACTGCCAAGCGCATCGTCGAGCAAGCTGCGCCAGGCGAGTTCGCGCTCGAAGGGCGTGTTGCCCAGCGCCCAGTAGAGCGCGTGGCCGGTGAGCAGCGGATCGCGGCGCTGGCCGAGGTGGTGGGCGGCGCTGGACCAGAGGTAGTCGGTCGCGGCGGTGGGCGGGATCAGGCGCTGCGGGTTCTGTTCGATGTAGCGCATGCAGGTCAGCACATGCGGGCTGCTTTCCAGCACGGTGGCACGGAAACGGCCTTCCCAGAGCGTGCCGGTGCGGCCGTGGCGGCGGTTGAAGGCGCTGACGTAGCGCCGACCAAGGGCCTGCAGCATCTTGCTGAGCGCCTCGGCGGTGGGGGGCGTGACCAGCAGGTGAATGTGGTCGTCCATCAGCACATAGGCGTGAACGGCCACGCGCTGCAGTGCGGCAGCCTCGCGCAAGGCACTGAGGTAGGCGTGGCGGTCAGCGTCGTCGAGGAACACCGGTTGGCGGTTGTGGCCACGCTGGATGACGTGGTGGGACAGACCGGCAACGGCAAGGCGGGGCAATCGGGCCATGGTCGAGAGTCGAAGAGGGGCAGCGGACAGGATTGTGAGGACCGGACAGGCACGCTGTCGATGGGTCAGAATGCACATTCTCCCCAGACTTGCTCGTTTTGGTACCACCCGGAGTCCATCACCCATGAAAGCCGCCAACGTTCTCGCCACGATCGGCAACACCCCGCACATCCGCGTCAACCGCCTGTTCGGCCCTGACGCCGAGGTGTGGATAAAATCCGAGCGCAGCAATCCGGGCGGCTCGATCAAGGACCGCATCGCACTGGCGATGGTGGAAGACGCCGAAGCCAGCGGCGCGCTGCAGCCCGGTGGCACCATCGTCGAGCCGACCTCGGGCAACACCGGCGTCGGGCTGGCGATGGTCGCAGCGGTCAAGGGCTATGCGCTGGTGCTGGTGATGCCCGAGAGCATGAGCATCGAGCGCCGCCGTCTGATGCTGGCGTATGGCGCAAAGTTCGTGCTGACGCCGCGCGAGAAAGGCATGAAAGGTGCGATTGCCAAAGCCGAGGAACTGGTCGCATCCACGCCGGGCGCGTGGATGCCGCAGCAGTTCGAGAACCCGGCCAACGTCGCGGTCCATGTCCGCACCACGGCCGAGGAAATCTTCGCCGACTTCCCCGACGGGCTGGACGCGCTGATCACCGGCGTCGGCACGGGTGGCCACCTGACCGGCTGCGCGCAGGTGCTCAAGGCCCGGTGGCCGAACCTGAAGGTCTATGCGGTGGAGCCGGCCGCCTCGCCGGTCATCAGCGGCGGCTCGCCCGCACCGCACCCGATCCAGGGCATCGGCGCCGGCTTCATCCCGAAGAACCTGCACACCGACCTGCTCGACGGCGTGGTCCTGGTGGACGCCGAAGCCGCCCGCGAGATGGCCCGGCGCAGTGCCCGCGAGGAAGGCTTGCTGGTGGGCATTTCCAGCGGCGCGACGCTGGCCGCGATTGCCCAGAAGCTGCCGGAGCTGCCTGCCGGTGCCCGCGTGCTCGGCTTCAACTACGACACGGGCGAGCGTTACCTGTCGATCGAGGGTTTCCTGCCGACCGAAGGTTGAACCGCATCAGGCCGGTTCGCAGTGCGCGGCCAACACGGCGCGCACCATCGACTCAGGTGCGCCCTGCATTCGGGCGCTGCCAAGCCGGTCGATCACGACAAAGCGGAGTTCACCGGCCTCGGTCTTCTTGTCCACCTGCATCAGCGTCAGGTAGCGATCCGCACCCAGCGCCGGGCCAACCACTGGCAGGCCGGCGCGCTCGCACACCGCCTTCACGCGGGCGACGAACTCGGCCGGCACCAGCCCGAGCCGCGCCGACAGGTCCGCCGCCATCACCATGCCGCAGCCGACCGCCTCGCCGTGCAGCCACGCGCCGTAGCCCAGTCCGGACTCGATCGCGTGGCCAAAAGTGTGGCCGAAGTTCAGGATGGCGCGCAGGCCGCTCTCGCGCTCGTCACTGCCAACGACCGCTGCCTTGATCTCGCACGAACGCTGCACGGCATGGGCCAGCGCGGTCTTGTCGCGGGCCATCAGCGCGGGCAGGTTCGCCTCGATCCAGTCGAGGAAGTCGGCGTCGGCGATCGGGCCGTACTTGATGACCTCGGCCAGCCCGGCGGACAGCTCGCGCGGGGGCAGCGTGTCGAGCGTGTCGAGGTCACAGATGACGCGCACCGGCTGGTAGAACGCGCCGATCATGTTCTTGCCGAGCGGGTGGTTGATCGCGGTCTTGCCGCCCACCGACGAATCGACCTGGGACAGCAGTGTCGTCGGTACCTGCACGAAGGGCACGCCGCGCATGTAGCAGGATGCCGCGAAGCCGGTCATGTCGCCAATCACGCCACCGCCCAGCGCGAACAGCACCGTCTTGCGGTCGCACGCAGCGCCGAGCAGGCCGTCGTAGACAAGGTTCAGCGTGGCCGAATCCTTGTGGACCTCACCGTCGGGCAGTTCGATCAGCAGCACGCGGGAGTAGCGTTTTTCCAGCGCAATCCGCAGTCGGGCGGCGTAGAGCGGGCCGACGGTCGTGTTGGTGACGATCACCGCGGTGGATGCCTTGGGCAGACCAGCCCAGCTCTCGTCGGCGTCCAGCAGACCCGTGCCGATGCGGATGTCATAGCTGCGGTCGCCGAGTACCACGGGCACAGTCTGGGTCGCGGCGGGGGGCGTGATCGTCATCATCGTGGGCTGGTTCGTTGGACCGCGCCGGGTGTGGCGGCCCTGGGTGGGCGAAACGCGGACACCACGCCCGCCAGTTCGAGCTGCATCAGGATCATGTTGACCAGCGTTGGCACCGAGGGGCGACCGGTCTCGATGGTGAACTGGGCTGTGTCGCGGTAGAGCGGGTCGCGGATCTGGTAGAGGTCACGCAGCTTGCGCAGCGGGTCGGCCACCTGCAGCAGCGGACGCTGGGTGTCGTGGCGCAGGCGGCGGAACAGCTCTTCGGGCGAGGCGCGCAGATACACCACGGTCGTGCGCTCGCGCAACACCTGGCGGTTGGCCTCGCGCAGCACCGAGCCGCCGCCGGTGGCCAGCACGATCAATCCACGGTGTGCCAGCTCAGCCAGCACCTCCTGTTCGATGTCACGGAAAGCCGCCTCGCCCTCGCGCTCGAAGAAGGCGCGGATCGACATGCCAATGCGACGTTCGATCTCGATATCTGCATCGACGAAGGGCATGCCCAACGCGCTGGCAAGGTGCCGCCCGGCCGTGGACTTGCCGGCGCCGGGCATGGCGACGAGACTGATGGTGGGTCCAGGGCGGGGAGCGTGAATGCCCGTATCGCAGATGTTCGAGGCCAAGCGAGTCAGTAAAAAGTCAAAAAGCGGCTGCCCGCAAGGGAGCAACCGCCTGTGCGAATCAGCCTAGAGTCTAACGCGAGCCGACTTGCCCGCCATCGAACGACACGGCTGAATGCTACTTGATGGTACCAAGATCAATCTGGTATGCCTCACTCTTGGGCATGGTGATCTTTAGTTCAAGCGCGCCAGAGGATTCCAACGGCTTTGTGCAGTCACTCAGACTGACGCTGAGCGTATGCATTGTTGGTGAAATGACATTCGACGCAATCGTGGGATTGTCCACTTTCACGTCAACGCCCTTGGCATTGGTTTGCACCAACAACGTTGCTCCGGAAGGAATTGGGTTGCCCCCCAAATCATCCGCGGCCGAATTTCCGTCGCGAATACAAATTTTCTGCTGTACCTTACATTGTGAGGTGATCGGCTGTGGCTGAAACAGAAACCCAGGGGAAACACCGAGGTCTGTATTTCCGCAAATACTCAGGCCGTTCGAATCGGTGACAACATTGAAAATTCGCGGACGGACTGTTGCCAAGGAAAGCACGAATATCTCAGAACCACGAACATATGTATTTGCATCCCATTTTCCATTCGCATTCTCGCCGATCAAATACTCATCCTTGTCCGCCATTTTTTTATTTTCATCTTTATCGATGAAAAGAGGCCCAAGATCCTCGAAGTCTTCCCCTACGGTATAAACGTTATCCTTGTTGGCATCAATGAAGGATTCTTCGCCTTGCGCGTAGGCAAGTACAGTGACCCGCCCGTCAGGTGGGCGATAATTACTGACGACAAACTTGACGTTGCAGACCGCCTTGACTGTCGTGCAGTGGGCAGGAATCACACTGGCACCCTCCGCCACGAAACTGATGGATGTACCATCCGGAACCGGGTTTGCAAAGCGATCATTCAATTGAATTCGAATATTAGCCTCATCCCCATCCAGATTCCCAATCATCGCGTATTTCGAGGCTGAGAAGCTGAACGCTTTCTGCGTGGGCAGTCCAGCGTTGATCGCCAGCACATTCGAGACCGTGGACAGTTTTGTGCCATTATCGAGTGTCACATCGGCACGCACACGCACTGGCGACGGGATTGTCTTGGCAGTCACCGAAACCTGCGCAAGCCCCAACTCGTTCGTCTTGTAGGTCGCAGGAGAAATAACGGCAACATTCGGAATGTCCAGAGAAAATGTCACCTCCCGACCAGACACCGGATTGTTGTACTGGTCCTTCAGTCGGAAAGACACCACCGACGACATCTCACACCCACTGCCGGCCAGGCAGATCTTTTCCGGCGTAGCAGAGACGAACTCAAGCGCCTGCGCAATCGGAGCCGCCACCGCCAGATCAACCTGCTTCTGCTGGCTGGTCCCGGTAATGGTCGCGCTGATGCGGTCGGCACTGGCACAAGCCTTGTCTTGATACGTGGTCGAGGCAGACGTGCCCGTCACCGTGATCGACGTCGGAGATAGCACCGCTTTACCAGCACTGGCACAAGTCGATGAAAAGTTGACCGTCACCGGTGATGCCGATGAAGCTCCTGTCACATTGACGGTGATCACGGAAGCACCATAGGCACTGATACTGGGCGGGCTGGCATCGGCCGAGGAAAGTGCCACATTGACTGCGGACACCGTAAAGGTCGTGCGCGTTGTCAGCGTTGACGTGGTGGATACATCAGCCGCAGCCGACACGTAGTCAGCGCCAATAGCTCCAGCGACCGGTTGCAACGTGGCAGAGGCATTGCCCTGCGCATCCGTGGTCACACGCTCAGGCGATACCTTGGCTGCACCATTGGCCACCGTGAAGGTGACCAATGTGTTCGCCAGCGGCGTGCCGCTTGCGTTCTTGACCAGCGCCGTCACGGTCCCAGGCGTGGAGGCGCTGATCGTCGTGCTCGACAGCGACAACACCACCGTGCCGGACGAGCTGGTGGATACCGTACCGGAGTCCGACGTGGTCGATACCGTGGTGGTGCCGGTCCCGGTGGTCGTGCAGCTTGTCGAGAAGACACTGCAGCCCGCGTCCGCGCCACCACCGCCACACGCGCTCAGCGCCGCAGCCAGTGCCAGTCCCCCGACACGCCAGATCATCTTGTTCATTGCCATCACTTCGGTTGGGTCCAGGTTCAGCGGGCTGCGGCGTTGCGGTCCGTGATCACCTTGGGGGTCAGGAACACGAGCAATTCCGTCTTGTTCGAGGAGCGAGTCTTGTTCCGGAACAAGGCGCCCAGATACGGGATATCACCCAGGAAAGGCACCTTGTTCACCGATTCGGTCTCGCTGATTTCGAAGATGCCGCCGATCACCACCGTGCCACCGTTCTCGACCAGCACCTGCGTCTTCACGTGCTTGGTGTTGATGGCATAGCCCGCGGCGGTCTGCTGGCCAACGCTGTCCTTGTTGACATCGACGTCGAGGATGATGCTGCCCTCGGGCGTGATCTGCGGGATCACTTCGAGCTTGAGGTTGGCCTTGCGGAACTGGATCGCGGTCGCGCCGCTGGAGGTGGCGGTCTGGTACGGCAGCTCGGTGCCCTGCTCGATCAGCGCCTTGACCTGGTCGGCCGTGATGACTCGGGGGCTCGACACCAGCTTGCCACGGCCCTCGGCTTCGAGCGCCGAGAGTTCCAGGTTCAGGAAGCGGTTCGACGCCGCGCCGAACAACGACAGCGCGAAGGTCGCCGCGCTCGCGCCGCCCAGCGTGCTGGTGTTGGCCGGCAAGTTGACGAACTGGGTGTTGGCATAGTCACCAGCGCCTGCCTGCGAGGTCTGGTAACCGATGCCGCCGTAGGTGCCGCCGACCGCCACGTTGCCCAGCCCCAGATTCACACCCGGCACACCACCCCGCACACCCCTCAGGTCGTTCGCACCGAGCTTCACGCCCAGCGAACGCCCGAAAGTGTCCTCGGCTTCCACGATGCGCGCCTCGATCATCACTTGGCGCACCGGGATGTCGATCTTGGTGATCATCTGGCCGATCTCTTCGAGCTTGGTCGGGATGTCGGTCACGAAGAGCTGGTTGGTGCGCATCTCGGAGATGACGCTGCCGCGGGTGGACAGCAACCGCGTGGCGTTGGCCGCACCGCTGGCATTGCTGGTGCCTTGCTGACCCACAAGGCCCTTGGCGACATCCTCGGCCTTGGTGTAGTTGAGCTGGAAGGACTGCGTGCGCAGGGGCTCCAGCGCGGCCACCTGGGCCTTGGACTCCAGCTCGGCCTTGTCCTTGGCGGCCAGTTCTTCCTTGGGCGCCACCCACAGCACATTGCCCGACTTCTTCACGCCCAGCCCCTTGGCCTGCATGATGATGTCGAGCGCCTGGTCCCACGGCACATCCTTCAGGCGCAGCGTCACATTGCCGGTGACCGTGTCGCTGGTGACGATGTTGAAGTTGGTGAAGTCGGCGATGACCTGCAGCAGCGCACGCACCTCGATGCTCTGGAAGTTCAGCGAGAGCTTGTCGCCCGCGTAGCTCACGCCCTGGGTGAGCTTCTGCGGATCGACCTTGACCGGGCGCACTTCCAGCACGAACTGGTTGTCGGTCTGGTAGGCGCTGTGCTCCCAATTGCCGCGCGGCTCGATGACCATGCGCACCCGGTCGCCAGCCTGGGTGGTGGTGATGGATTGGACCGGGGTGCCGAAATCGGTCACGTCCAGCCGGCGGCGCAAGCCCTCGGAGGCGGACGAGCGCAGGAACTCGACGATCAGGTTCTGCCCCTGCTGGCGGATGTCCACGCCCACCTGGTTGCTCGGCAGATCGACGACAACGCGGCCCGCACCATCCTTGCCGCGGCGGAAATCGATGTCGCGCAGGCGTTCGGGCTGGGTGTTCTGCGGGTCGGCAAAATGCACCGGCTCGGCAGCCCCCCCGGCGACCACCAACCCAGGTGCCGCCGACACCCCTCCCGCGGACACCGGGTCGAGCGTGACGGTGAGGGTCTTGCCGTCGATCTCGGCACGGTAACGGGTGGACTGCTTCAGGTTCAGCACCAGCCGGGTGCGGTCACTGCCCTGGGCCAGCGCCAGCGAGCGCAGGTTGCCCTGGTTGATCTCCTGGGTGGTGTGGCCCGTGGCGTTGCGCACGCCTGGCAGATCCAGCGCCACGCGGGCGGGCGACTGGAGCGCAAAACCCTTCGGCACAGCACTCAGCGGCTCGCTGAACTCCAGGCGGATGACCTCGCTGCCGCCTTGCAGCCCATTGCTGATGGACTGGATGGCGTTCTGCGCGAAGCTGACCAGCGGCGCTGCCGCCAGCACGGCAAGCGCAGCCAGTCGAACGCTCCAGCGATCCGTGGAGGCAATCGCAATCTTGTCGGTGGTCTTCATCGCTTCTCCTGGGCCCGCTCCTGGAGGGCAAGCGTGCTGGTGCGCTCGATCCACTCTCCAATCGCGTCCTGCACGATTTCGCGCAAGGCAATTTCGGTTTCCGTGATGCGGGTGACGCGGCCATAGTTCTGGCCCATGTAGTCACCCACCTTGATTTGGTACAGCAGGTTGTCCGCCCGCAGCAGCGCATAGGTCTTGCCGCTGCGCACCAGACTGCCCACCATGCTCAGCGAGTCGAGTGGATAGGCTTCCAGCGGCTCGCGCCGACGGTTCATCTCGGGCGACAGCAGCGAGTTCGGCTGGCGGCTCTCCTGCTTGATGGCGACCTGCAGCTTCTGGATGCTGAACGGTTCGACCGATTGACTCGCCAGATAGGGCTGGGGGTCGAACTTGCGCGGCGGCACCAGGGGTGAGACACGCGGCTTGGCGTCGCGGCGCTGCTCGTCCATCCACGCCTGCAATTCCTCGTGCGGGTCGGAGCAGCCGGTCAGCGTCAGCACCGCCACCCAGACCAACGCAACAGAGGCACAGGTTTTCACCGCACGGGCGCTGGCATTCATTTGCCACCTCCGGCGGCCTTGGCCTCTTTGGTTGCCTTGGCCTGGACCTGGCGGCGCTCCTCGACTTCGGCCGGATCCAGGTAGCGGTAGGTCCGCGCCGTCGCCTCCATCGCCAGCAACCCTGTGCCGCTGGGCACCGACTGGCCCTGCGCCAGACCCGGCATCGTGATGACGAGGTTGTGCAGCGTCACGATGCGCGACAAGTTGGCCACGTCGGACGCGAACGAGCCGATGTCGTGGTACTTGCCGCTGACACGCAGTGCGATCGGCAGCTCGGCGTAGTAGTCCTTGATCACCACCTGACCGGGCCGGAACAGCTCGAACTGCAGCCCGCGCCCCACGCCGGCCTGGTTGATGTCGGACAACAGGGCGTCCATCTCGGCCTTGCCCGGCAGTTGCCGCTCCAGTTGCGTCACGTACTCCTGCACCTGCAGCTTCTGCTTGCGCAGCTCGTCGAGGTTGATCGCCTGTGCCAGCTTGGTGCGGTACTCGGTCTTGAGGGTCAGCTCCTTGGCCGCCTCGTCGTCGAGCGCCTGCACCTCGTCGGCGACAACGCCGAACCAGGCCAGCACCACGACGACCACCGTCGTCACCAGCCAGGTGGCCAGCTTGGGCAGCAGCGGCCACTGGCCGGGCTGTTGCGGATTGAGGTTGCGGAACTGCGACTGGACGTTGTCGATCAGCGTGTCGAATTCGATGTTCATCGGGGGACGTGTCGTGTTGGCCATCACGCCTCCTTCACGAAGCCGGACCGGATGCGGCCGGCGGGGCCGACGCCGCGGCGGACGGCACACCCGAGGCGCCGGACACGGCAGGACGCGCGGCCTGCTCCTTGTCCTGCGGGCGCTTGAGCGTCAGGCGCACGGCGAATTCGAACAGGCGCTTCTGGTCGCGCGCGGTGGTGACGGCAGCGGCCTTGATCTCGACCAGCTCCGGCCGCTCCAGCCACGGCGAGTGGTAGGCGGTGTTGCGCAGGAATTCGGACACCCGCTCGTTGGTCTGCGCCACGCCAGTGACCGCCACGCCCTGCCCATCCTGGCGGATTGCGGTCAGGTAGATGCCTTCGGGCACCTGCGCAGTCAGCTCGTTGAGCAGATGCACCGGCATGTTGCGGTCGATCTGGAAGTCCTCGACCACCTTCTGGCGCGCCTTCAGGGCCTCGATCTCGGACTTCAGCGAGGCGATGTCCTTGATCTGGCCTTCCAGCCGGTGGATCTCCACCTGCAGGAATTCGTTGCGGGAACGCTGTTCACGCCGCATTTCACCCAGCACCAGATACCAGGCACCCGCAATGAGCGCCCCCACCAGAATGGCCAGGCCGATGCCCAGGAAAAAAGCCTGCTTGCGGCGCCTGCGCTTCTCTTCCCGGTGCGGGAGGAGGTTGATCAGGATCATTGCAGGAATCTCCGCATCGCCAGCCCGCAGGCCGTGAGGTAGGACGGCGCCTCGCGGCGCAACTTGCTTTCCCGGACCGCGGAGCCGATTTTCATGCCTTCAAAGGGGTTGACCACCTGGGACGCGAAGCCGGTGAACTCGGTCACCCGCTCCTTCAGACCCGGCAGTGTGGCCGAGCCGCCGGAGAGCATCACGTAATGGACCTTGTGATGCGGCGTGCTCGTGAAGAAATACTGGAGCGCGCGGCCGATTTCCTGCGAGAGGCTATCGACGAAGGGCACCAGCAGCGTCGATTCATAGTCTTCCGGCAGATCACCTGCGGTCTTGCGGTTCTCGGCTTCCTCGAAGGACAGGCCGTACTGGCGCGCGATGAGCTGCGTGAGCTGCGCGCCGCCAAACGCCTGGTCCCGGTCGTAGAGGATGTCCTCGTCGCGCAGCACCTTCAGGCTGGTCGAGTCCGCACCGATCTCGAACAAGGCCACCAGCGCGTCGCGGCCCTGGTTGGGCAGGTTGTCGATGACCCGGCTCATCGCGAGCCGGGAGGCGTTGGACTCGATGTCAAGGATCACCGGCTTCAGCCCTGCCGCTTCGGCCAGACCCTGGCGGTCTTGCACCCGATCCTTCCGGGATGCGGCGATCAACACCTCCACGTCACCCACCTGCTGCGCACTCGGGCCGACCACACAGAAATCGAGGCTCACCTCATCCAGCGAGAACGGGATGTACTGGTGGGCCTCGGCCTCGACCTGCATCTCCAGCTCTTCCTCGCGCAGGCCGCCGGGCAACACGATCTTCTTGGTGATCACGGCCGACTGCGGCATCGCCATCGCCACGCTCTTGGTGCGCGAACCGCTCTTGACGACCACGCGCTTGACGGCGTCGGCCACCTCGTCGAATTTCTCGATCTGGCCTTCCGCGATCCAGCCTTTTTCGAAGATTTCGCTGGCAAAGCGTTCGACGATGTACTCACCCGACGCGCTCTGACTCAGCTCGACCAGCTTGACGCCGGAAGAGCTGATGTCCAGTCCGATCAGAGACGCATGCTTGCGACCCAGAAGGATGTCAAGAAAGCTCACGCAGACTCCCCAAAATTACGTCCGCGGGTGGGTCGGACTGTTAATAAACCACTTCAATGCTAGCAACAAAGCCATTGAGGCACAAAGATTTTCCCGGATTTTGCATTGTCGCCGCGTTGCACCCGGCAAACGCACACTATCCCCCATCCAAGCACAATACGACGCCCCGGACAAGGCGCGATCCGGCCGCGTTACAAACGTATCTCGGCGTTTGTGACCAGTTCCTATAATCCGCCGGACGATCCAGGCTCTCCCGGCCCATCTGTACATGAGCGACACCTCTCGACCTCCTTCGAACGACAGCCAGTCCACGTCGCCCGCACGCCTGCATCCTGCGCTGCGCGTGCTGGCGTGGCTGGTCGGGCTGCCGCTGGCACTGGCCCTGACTTTCCTGCTGCTGCTGGGGTTGGCTCTGGCCGTCGCCTACCCGAACCTGCCCGAGATCAGCGGACTCGTGGACTACCGGCCCAAGCTGCCGATGCGGGTGGTCTCGGCCGACGGGGTGATGCTGGGCGAGTTTGGCGAAGAGCGGCGAAATTATCTCCCGATCAAGGCCATCCCCAAGGTGATGCAGGAGGCGGTGCTCGCCATCGAGGACTCGCGGTTCTACCAGCACGGCGGCATCGACTACAAGGGCATCCTGCGTGCCGCTGTCGAAAACCTGCACGATGCACGCAGCCAGGGCGCCTCCACCATCACCATGCAGGTGGCGCGCAATTTCTATCTCTCGACCGAGAAGACGCTCACGCGCAAGGTCTACGAGATCCTGCTGTCGCTCAAGATCGAAAGCCAGCTCAGCAAGGAGCAGATCCTGGAGGTCTACATGAACCAGATCTACCTGGGTCAACGCTCCTACGGCTTCGCCGCCGCCAGCGAGGTCTATTTCGGCAAGCCGCTCAAGGACATCACGGTCGCCGAGGCCGCCATGCTCGCCGGCCTGCCCAAGGCGCCGTCGGCCTACAACCCGATCGTCAACCGCAAGCGGGCCGAGGTGCGCCAGCGCCACATCATCGGCCGGATGCTCGAAAATGGCTTCATCACCGAGGCCCAGCACGACGAGGCCCTGGCCGAAACGCTGGCCTACCGCACCCCGCGCAGCTCGGGCATCCACGCCGAATACGCTGCCGAAACCGCCCGCCAGATGGTCTTTGCCCAGTACGGCGAGGCGGCCTACACACGCGGCCTGAACGTCGAACTCTCGCTGCGCTCGGCCGACAGCCCTACCGCGGTCCCACGGCCTTCGTCGATCTGCCCAAGGACGAGGCCAAGCTCGACGCCCGCGTGGCCGAGGCACTGGAGGAGCACCCCGACTTCGACGACCTGCGCGCCGCCGTGGTCACATCGGCCGACGCGAAGAAGGTAGGCGCCGTGCTGCAGAACGGCGAAGCGATCACCGTGGCCGGTGACGGCCTGCGCCAAGCCCGCGCCTCGCTGGTGGCCGATGTCGCACCCAAGATGCAGATCCGCCGCGGCGCCGTGGTCCGCGTGCTGAAGGGCAGCAAGGGCGACTGGAACATCGTCAACCTGCCCGAAGTCGAAGGCGCGCTGGTCTCGCTGGATCCGCAGACCGGCGAAATCCGCGCGATGGTCGGTGGTTTCGACTACGCCAAGAGCAAGTTCAACCACGTCACGCAGGCGTGGCGCCAGCCGGGGTCGAGCTTCAAGCCCTTCATCTACTCGGCCGCGATGGAAAAGGGTTTCTCGCCTGCCACGGTGGTCAACGATGCCCCCCTGTTCTTCGACGCGGGTGTGACCGGCAGCCAGCCCTGGGAGCCGAAGAACTACGACGGCCAGTTCGACGGTCCAATGTCGATCCGGCGTGGTCTGGCCAAGTCCAAGAACATGATTTCGATTCGGCTGCTGAAGGCCATCGGCCCCGGCTACGCGCAGCAGTGGGTAACGAAGTTCGGTTTCGAGGCCGAGAAGAACCCGCCCTACCTGACGATGGCACTCGGTGCCGGCGCAGTCACACCCATCTCGATGGCCGACGGCTACGCGGTGCTGGCCAATGGCGGCATCCGCGTCAACCCGGTGCTGATCACCCGCATCACCGACAGCCGTGGTCAGCCCATCACCCAATCGCCACCACAGAGCGGCCAGGATGAGCGTCTGCGTGCCATCCCCGCACGCAATGCCTTCATCACCAGCAGCCTGCTGCAGGAAGTCACCCGCACCGGCACCGCAGCGAAGGCGCAGTCCACGCTGAAGCGCCCTGACCTCTACGGCAAGACCGGCACCACCAACGACTCGCAGGACGCCTGGTTCAGCGGCTACAACAAGGGCCTCGTCGCCATCGTCTGGATCGGCTATGACACCCCGCGCTCGCTGGGCGACAAGGAGACCGGCGGCGGCCTGGCCCTGCCGATCTGGATCGACTACATGGCGCAGGCGCTGCGCACGGTGCCGGTGAGCGAATACACCGCGCCGGACGGCGTGGTCTTCGTCAATGGAGATTGGTACTACGCCGAGAACAGCCAGGGTGGTGGCGTGAAATCGCTCGGCCTGGAGGACGTGGCGCCGCGCCCACCCCAGTCGGAAGAGCGCAAGGGCATCCTCGACCTGTTCCGGGACACGGGCGGCGTACCCAGCCCGTCCCCGTCACCGCAGCCATCACCCGGCAGCGCACCCTGAGTGCGTGTCAGGCCATGTCGGCGGGTGCGGCCAACACCAGCGCCAGCCCACCCTGGGCGCTGGCCTGCACCGACAGTGCAGCAAACAATTCGTCCCCGCTGCGTCCATCGCGCCACGCACCGTTGACCCAGCGGTAATGGAATCCACCCGCGCGGGCCGCCATCCACAGCTCCTGCAGCGGCGGCTGGGTGTTGAGGATGATCTTGCTGCCGTCCGGGAAGCTCAGCTCCAGCAGGCCGCCGGTGCGGTGGGTGTCGATGTCGATCACGTCGTCGTCAAGCCAGCGGTCAATCGTGGCTTCGATCGCAGCGAGCGCCGCGTGCGCACGGCGGGTGTACTCGGCGTCGGTCAATCCGGTCGGGGTGTTCGGGGCTGTGGGGTGGTCCATGGTCGCTAGAATCCGTCGATGTTCAAAGTCCAAGACTGGCTGAAAACAAGTTTAGCGCCGTGGGCGGCCTGGGCCTGCGCCCTGCTGCTGTCGGCCTGCGGCCAGAAGGGTCCGCTGACGCTGCCGACTCCGGACACCCCCCCTCCCCTTTCTGCGGCCGTGGCCGCCCCCGCTTCGACACCCGCACGATGAACCTGCCCGGCTCCCCCTTCCTCGCCCGCGACGCCGCCGGCACCCTCACCCTTGAAGGCCATGCGCTGACCGGTCTGGCGCGTGACTACGCCACCCCGCTGTACGTCTACTCGCGCAACGCGATGCGCTCGGCCGTTGCCGCCTACCACCAGGCGCTGGCCGGCCGTCCCCACCTGGTCTGCTACGCGATGAAGGCCAACTCCAGCCTCGCCGTGCTGCAGACCTTCGCGGAAGCCGGATGCGGTTTCGACATCGTGTCGGCTGGCGAACTGCAGCGCGTGCTGGCTGTGGGTGGTTCGGCGGACAAGATCGTGTTTTCCGGCGTCGGCAAGACCCGCGCCGAGATGCGCCTGGCGCTGGAGGCGGGCGTGCGCTGCTTCAACGTCGAGAGCGAGGCCGAACTCGATGTGCTGTCCGAAGTCGCCACCGCGATGGGCAAGACCGCGCCGATCAGCCTGCGCGTCAACCCGGACGTGGACGCCAAGACACATCCTTACATTTCCACCGGGCTAAAAGGCAACAAGTTCGGCATTTCGCACGAACACGCGCTGGCCGTCTACCAACACGCCGCCCGCCTGCCCGGCATCGTGGTGCATGGCATCGACTGCCACATCGGCTCGCAGATCACCGAGGTCAGCCCCTACCTCGACGCGCTCGACCGCGTGCTGGACCTGGTCGAAGCGATCGAGGCGGCCGGCATCCCCGTGCATCACCTCGACCTCGGCGGCGGCCTGGGCATCACCTACACCGACGAGCAGCCGCCCAGCGCCGGCGAACTGATCGGCGCGTTGCTGGCCAAGATCGACGCCCGTGGCCATGGCCACCGCGAGATCCTGATGGAGCCGGGCCGCTCGCTGGTGGGCAACGCGGGCGTGCTGCTGACTGAAGTGCTTTATCTCAAGCCCGGCGAGCACAAGAACTTCTGCATCGTGGACGCCGCGATGAACGACATGGCCCGCCCGGCGATGTACGAGGCGTGGATGGCGATCGTGCCGTGTCAGCAGCGCAGCGACGCGGCGCAGACCTGGGACGTCGTCGGCCCGGTGTGCGAGTCGGGCGACTGGCTCGGCCGCGACCGCAGCTTCGCCGTGCAGCCCGGCGACACGCTGGCGATGCTCTCGGCCGGCGCCTACGGCATGACGATGGCCAGCAACTACAACAGCCGCCCGCGCGCCGCCGAGGTCATGGTCGATGGCGCACAGGTCACGCTGATCCGTGCGCGGGAAACCATCACCAGCCTGTTCGCCGGGGAACGCCTGATTGACGGGCCGGGCAATCTGTGAATTGCTACCGCCATCAGGTATCCTCGACCCTTTCGCGCGACCCCTCCGCGCTGGCCACGTGCCTCTGCCTGCGACTGCCATGAAAGCCTTCAACGAAGAAACCGTCACCTCGGTGCACCACTGGACCGACCGGTTGTTCAGCTTCACCACCACGCGCGACCCGGCCTTCCGGTTTTCGAGCGGCCACTTCGTGATGATCGGCCTGCCCGTCAACGGCAAGCCGCTGCTGCGCGCCTATTCCATCGCCAGCCCGAACTGGGAAGAAAGCCTGCACTTCTTCTCGATCAAGGTGCCGGACGGCCCGCTGACCTCGCGCCTGCAGCACCTGCAGGTCGGCGACAAGGTCATCGTCGGCCGCAAGCCCACCGGCACGCTGCTGGTCGATTACCTGAACCCCGGCAAGCGCCTGTACCTGCTGGGCACCGGCACCGGTCTGGCCCCGTGGCTGTCGATCATCCAGGATCCCGAAACCTACGAGCGCTTCGAGAAGGTCATCGTCGTCCATGGCTGCCGCCACGTGAACGAGCTGGCCTACCAGGACCTGTTCAAGGGCCTGCCGAACCACGAGTTCCTGGGCGAGCTGATCGGCGACAAGCTGGTCTACTGCCCGACCGTGACCCGCGAGCCCTTCGAGCGCCAGGGCCGCATCACCGACCTGATCGAGGACGGCCGCATGTGGACTGACTTCGGCCTGCCGGCATTCAACCCGGCTGAGGACCGCGCCATGATCTGCGGCAGTCCTGCAATGCTGCGCGACCTCAAGCGGATGCTCGAAGAGCGTGGTTTTGCCGAAGGCAACACGACCACGCCGGGCGACTTCGTCATCGAGCGGGCCTTCGCCGAGCAGTGATCCGATCACCTCGATCAGCAAAAAGCGCGACCCTCGGGTCGCGCTTTTTTATTGGCTGTCCACAGCCGCTGTGGATAACCCTGGGGATGAGCGGAGGAATGACCGTTCAAGTCCTTGATTCAAAAGGACTTTGCTTAGATTGCCTTATTTTGCGGCAGCCAGCATGAAGTCCAGCGCCGCGCCAACATCCTCGTCGCTCAGCTTGGGGTTGCCGCCCTTGGCCGGCATCGCGCCCTTGCCCTTCAAGACCGCACTCAGCAGCGCCTCGCGACCCGTTTTCACCCGCGGCGCCCACGCCTCCTTGTCGCCGAACTTGGGGGCATTGGCCAGCCCCGGCACATGGCACATGGCACACGCCTGGTTGTAAACATCCTTGCCGTCAGCCGCTTGGGACAGGCCGGCGGACAGGGTCAGAGTGGCAGCAGCCAGAACGGGCAGCAGAGCTTTCATGGGGTCTCCTCGGTGGTGTATGGGGTGGTGGGGGCGCCGCTCCGTTGCAAACGCCGTGCCCTCCTGTCAACGCTCGGCGCGCCGGCGCCGCGGACCCGTGTTAACCCGCAGCATCTTCATCCACCCTGGGACAACCGGGACGGGCGACTGTGCAAGGCAGGGACACCCGCCGCTGTGCCCTGGAGCGCCAACGCTCAGACGAAGCCCAGCAGGCGCTTGGCGTTTTCCTTCAGGATCAGCGGCTTGACCTTGTCCTTGAAGCCCGCCTCGTCGAAGTCCTTCATCCAGCGTTCGGGCGTGATCAGCGGGTAGTCGGAGCCGAACAGCATCCGGTCCTTCAGCAACGTGTTGGCGTACTGGACCAGTTGCGCCGGGAAGTACTTCGGGCTCCAGCCGGACAGGTCGATCCAGACATTCGGCTTGTGCAGCGCCAGCGACAGCGCCTCGTCCTGCCACGGCCAGCTCGGGTGCGCGATGACGATCTGGATGTCGGGGAAGTCGATTGCCACGTCCTCCAGCAGCATCGGGTTCGAGTTCTGCAGGCGCAGGCCGCCGCCACAGCGCATGCCCGAGCCGATGCCCGAGTGCCCGCTGTGGAAGATCGCCGGCAGCTTGTACTCGGCGATGACCTCGTACAGCGGCCACGCCATCCGGTCATACGGGAGGAAGCCCTGCACCGTCGGGTGGAACTTGAACCCCTTGACGCCGTGCTCCTCGATCAGCCGGCGGGCTTCGCGGGCGCCCATCTTGCCCTTGTGGGGGTCGATCGAGGCGAAGGCCACCATCATGTCGCTGTTCTCGCGGGCCGCG
>JBEEMX010000035.1:0-13363 GCA_041192465.1 Pseudomonadota bacterium
AGTTCCCTGGTGTTGAAAACTGTCGTTACACCGCCGAGGGTGTGACCTGCAAGGTTCCTGCAGGACACTACTTCATGATGGGCGACAACCGCGACAACTCCGAGGATTCGCGCTTCTGGGGGTTCGTTCCGGACGAGAACATCGTGGGCCGGGCGTTTTTCGTGTGGATGAACTTCGGCAGTCTCCAGCGCATCGGCCCCTTCCGTTGACCTTGACATGACGCATGGCTGGTCGGCACGCACCGGCCACCTTCGAGGAGTTCTTCGATGACCTTTCGCCCACGCCCGACTCCCGCGTCGATCCGCCCGACTGGCCAGCGTGGTGTCACCTTGCTCGGTCTCGTCTTCTGGGCGGTGGTGATCTCGATGACAGCGCTGGTCGCGATGCGCGTGCTGCCGACCATCAACGAATTCGCCACCATCAAGCGCATCGTGACCAAGATCGCGGCAGAAGGTGGCAGCACCGTACCCGAGATCCGGGCCGCCTTCGAGCGGGCCAAGAACATCGAATACTCGATCCAGTCGATTTCCGGCAAGGACCTCGACGTCACGAAGGACAATGACCGGGTTGTGGTGAGCTTCGCCTACGACAAGGAAATCGAACTGTTCGGCCCGGTGTCGCTGCTGATCAAGTACCGCGGCCGGTCGCAGTGAATCTGAAGGTCTGTCTTGAATCCGTCGAATCCGTTGCCCTCATCCCTTGATTCCCTCTCGCAACGCCTGGGTTACACCTTCCGCCAGCGCGAGCTGTTCGTCTGCGCGCTCACACACCGCAGCTTTGGCGCCGACCACTACGAGCGGCTTGAGTTCCTCGGCGACTCGGTGCTGAACATGGCAGTCTCCGATCTGCTGTTCGAGCAGTACGACGAATCCCCCGAGGGCGACCTGACCCGCATCCGCGCCCACCTGGTGCGCCAGGACATGCTGCACCGCATTGCGCTGTCGCTCGGGCTGCCGGAGGTGCTGCGCCTGTCCGACGGCGAGGCCCGCGGTGGTGGTGCCCAGCGGCCTTCGATCCTGGCCGATGCACTCGAAGCCATCATCGGCGCCGTCTTCCGCGATTCCGGTTTCGAGTCGGCCGAGGCGCTGGTGCGCCGGCTGTTCGAGCCGCTGATCTCCGAGACCGCCACCCAGTCCTGGGGCAAGGACGCCAAGACCCAGCTCCAGGAATGGCTGCAGGCACGCCGGCAAAGCGTCCCCGATTACCGCATCGAAGCCACCCGCGGCCGCGCGCACGACCAGACCTTCATCGTCGTCTGCACCATCGCCGGCTCCAGTGTCCAGGCCCGCGGCGAAGGCCGCTCCCGCCGCGCCGCCGAACAAGAAGCCGCGCGCCTTGTCCTCGAACAACTGAGCGCCGCCCCAGAATGACCACCACCTCCAAGCCGCACGCGGCCACCCTGCCGGACGACCTGCTCGATCCAGTGGACGAATTTGCCGATGAAGACGGTCTGAACGACGCGCTGATCGAACTCGACGACGACGGCCAGCCCATCGTGGATGGCGACGACGAGGATGAAGACGACCTCGGAGAAGACGCCGACGAACTGGCCTATGAGGCACCGGATCTCGACGCCATGCTCGCCGCCGCCGTCGGATCCAACGACGGTGACCGCCGCTGCGGCCTGATCGCCATCGTCGGCCGCCCGAACGTGGGCAAATCGACGCTGCTGAACACGCTCATCGGCCAGAAGGTCAGCATCACCTCCCGCAAGGCGCAGACCACCCGCCACCGCATCACCGGCATCTCGACCCAGGCCGACACGCAGTACGTCTTCGTGGACACCCCCGGCTTCCAGACCACCCACACCACCCGCGGCACCTCCGCCCTGAACCGCAACCTGAACAAGACGGTGCAGTCGGTGCTGGGCGACGTGGACGTGGTGCTGTTCGTGGTGGACGCGGGCCGTTTCGGTCCTGCCGACGCCAAGGTGCTGTCGCTGATCCCGACGGGCAAGCCGACCTTCCTGATCGCCAACAAGCTCGACCTGATCACGCGCCGCTCGGACCTGCTCCCCTGGCTGCAGCAGATGCAGGCCAGGCACGCCTTCACCGAGTTCGTGCCGCTGACCGCGACCAAGAAGGACGACACCCAGCGCCTGCTGGACATCATCCGCCCCTACCTGCCCGAGCAGCCCTGGTACTACGACGCGGACGCGCTGACCGACCGCAGCGACAAGTTCCTGGCGGCCGAGCTGATCCGCGAGAAGCTGTTCCGCCTGACAGGGGACGAGCTGCCGTACACGTCCACGGTGCAGATCGACAAGTACGAGGAAGTCGAGGGCGGGCGGCTGAACCGCATCGCCGCGACCATCATCGTCGAGCGCGACGCGCACAAGGGCATGGTCATCGGCGAAGGCGGCGAGCGGTTGAAGCGCATCAGCACCGAAGCCCGCACCGAGATGGAGCGGTTGACCGGCCGCAAGGTGTTCCTCGAAGTCTGGGTCAAGGTCCGTTCGGGCTGGGCCGACGACGAGAAGCGCCTGAAGAGCTACGGTTACGAGTAAGCCTGCCGTGGCCACGCGCCGCAGCCCGCCGGCCGCGCTGGCCGCCTATGTGCTGCACCACCACGACTGGAGCGAGTCCAGCCTGATCCTTGATCTCTGGACCCGCGAGCACGGCCGCATCGCCGCGGTGGCCAAAGGGGCAAAGCGGCCACATTCGCAGATGCGCTGCGTGCTGTTGCCCTTCCAGCGGCTGACCATCGTGCTCGGCGGCAAGACCGCCCGGCACGACACCGAATCAGGCCCGGCCCAAGGCAGTCACGAGGCGCCGCCCGATCTCCACCTGTTGCGCGGCGCCGAATGGGCGGGTGGCGGCGCGATGCCGTCGGGTGCGGCGCTGCTGGCGGGGTTTCACCTCAACGAGCTGCTGCTGCGCGGACTGGCCCGCCACGACGCCCACCCGCGCCTGTTCGATGTCTACGCCGCCACCCTGCCACGGCTCGCTCCGCACGACGAGGCGCAGACCGCCGCCGCCCTGCGGGCCTTCGAGCTGTGGCTGCTGCGCGAATCGGGCGTACTGCCGGAGCTGGACCGGGTGACGCTGACGCAGCAACCGGTGCGGACGGATGTGCGCCACGGGCTGCATCCCGACACCGGCGTCCATCCGCTGCCCGACGGTGCGCCCGGACTCGGCGGGGCCACGCTGCTCGCGCTGCAGTCGGCACTGAACGCGTTCGATCTCGGCGCGCTGCAACAAACCTGCCAAGGCGCCCTGCCCGAGCTGCGCACGCAGTTGCGCCACCTGCTGCACTACCATCTCGGCACCTCGATGCTGCGCACCCGTGCGCTGATGG
Source organism: Pseudomonadota bacterium (assembly GCA_041192465.1). Classification (GTDB taxonomy): domain Bacteria; phylum Pseudomonadota; class Gammaproteobacteria; order Burkholderiales; family Burkholderiaceae_C; genus Sphaerotilus. Next base: position 3,298 of record JBEEMX010000035.1, read on the forward strand.
TCGAGGTTCAGAAACTGACCACCCCACCATGAATCCCCTCGTCGCCCCCGAATCGTCCGCCCACGGTGGCCGCACCGCCCTGTCGGTCAACCTCAACAAGGTCGCGCTGCTGCGCAACACGCGGCACCTGGGCCTCCCGAGCGTGACCCGCGCCGCCACCTTCGTCCTCGAAGCCGGCGCACAAGGCATCACCGTCCACCCGCGCCCCGACGAGCGCCACATCCGTGCGGACGACGTGACCGATCTGGCCGCGCTGCTGCAGGCATGGCCGCACATCGAGTTCAACATCGAAGGCAACCCCTTCCATAACCTGATGGACGTGGTGCGTGCCGTGCGGCCGCACCAGGCCACGTTCGTGCCGGACACGGTGGGCCAGTTCACCTCGGACCACGGCTGGACCTTCCCCGACGACGCCGAGCGGCTGCGTCCGCTGATCGAGGAAACGCGGGCCTTGGGTGTGCGCGTGAGCCTGTTCATGGACCCCATCCCCGAAATGATGCGCGCCGCACGCGACCTCGGCGCCGACCGGGTGGAGCTGTACACCGAAGCCTATGCCAGCGCCTGGGGCACCCCGCGGCAGGCCGAGGTGCTCGACCGCTACGTGCGTGCCGCCGAGGCCGCGCTGTCGATCGGGCTGGGCATCAACGCCGGCCACGATCTGAGCCGCGACAACCTCAGCGACTTCCTGCGTGCCGTGCCCGGGGTGCAGGAGGTGTCCATTGGCCACGCGCTCATCGCCGACGCGCTGGAACTCGGCTACACCGAGACGGTGCGCGACTACCAGCGGTGCATCCAGCGCGCCTTTGCGCCTGCCCGCTGACGCCACCGACCACCAGGACACCGCGATGGTCTACGGCATCGGCACCGACATCTGCGACATCCGCCGCATCGCCGCGGTGCTGGGCCGGCGCGGCGACCGCTTCGCCGAGAAGGTGCTGGGGCCGACCGAGCTGCAGGTCTTCCACCACCGCCGCGCCAAGGTCGAGGCGCGCGGCGTCGCCTATCTGGCCACCCGGTTTTCCGCCAAGGAAGCATTTTCCAAGGCGATCGGACTCGGCCTGCGTGCCCCCATGCAGTGGCGCGACTGCGAGACGCTCAACGAACCCAGCGGCAAGCCCTTCATCCGCCTGCACGGCCCGCTGGCCGACTGGTTTGCCGCACGCGATCTGGCAGCCCACGTCAGCCTGACCGACGAGACCGACTACGCGACCAGCTTCGTCGTGGTCGAAACCCGCACCCCCTGACCTCTCCCACGGACCTGCCCTGCCGATGCACCACGCCCACGCCCCTGTCGTCCTCGATGTCGCCGGTCTCACGCTGAACGGCGACGACCGCCGCCGCCTGCAGCACCCGCTGGTGGGCGGTCTGATCCTGTTCACCCGCAACTGGCAGGACCGCGCCCAGCTCACCCAGCTCGTCGCCGAGATCAAGGCAACGCGCCCGGACATCGTGGTCAGCGTGGACCACGAAGGCGGCCGGGTGCAGCGGTTCCGCACCGACGGGTTCACGCACCTGCCCGCGATGCGCACGCTGGGCGAACGCTGGATGGACGATGGCCGCCACGGGGCGGGCCACGGCGCGATGACCGCCTGCGACATGGCGACGGCGGCGGGCTACATCCTGGCGTCGGAGCTGCGCGCCTGCGGGGTCGATCTGAGCTTCACGCCGGTGCTCGATCTGGACCACGGGCGCAGCGGCGTGGTCGGCAGCCGCGCGTTTCACCGCGATCCGCGGGTGGTCGGCACGCTGGCGCGCTCGCTGATGCAGGGCTTGCTGCAAGCGGGGATGGCGAACTGCGGCAAGCACTTCCCCGGCCACGGCTGGGCGGAGGCGGACAGCCATGTCGCCGTGCCACGCGACGAGCGCACGCTGACCGCCATCCTCACCGACGATGCGCGGCCGTATGAATGGCTCTCGACCAGCCTGGCCAGCGTGATGCCGGCGCACGTCATCTACCCGAAGGTGGACAAGCGTCCAGCCGGTTACTCGACGCGCTGGCTGAACGACATCCTGCGCGAGCGGCTGGGCTTCACCGGCGTGGTGTTCAGCGACGACCTGAGCATGGAAGGGGCGCGGCGCGTGCCGGGGGTGAAGAACGGCGCGGTGCTGGACTACGCGGAAGCGGCGGTGCTGGCGCTGGCGGCGGGCTGCGACATGGTGCTGCTGTGCAACCAGTCGCTGGACGGGGGCAAGGCGGTGGACGACCTGCTCGACGGACTCACCGCGGCACTGGAGCGCGGCGAGTGGCAGACCAGCCCCGACAGCGAACAGCGGCGTCTGGCACTGTTGCCGCAGACGCCGCCAGTCCCGTGGGACGACCTGATGCACCACGCGCCCTACCTGCGGGCGCTGGAGCGGCTGGGGAGCTGATCCCCCCAGGGGCGTGGACGTTCAGCGGATCGACTGCTGGGCGGCCAGCTTGGCCGCCTGCGCGATCCAGTTCTCGCGGTAGACGCGGGAGCCGAAGTTGGGCAGGTGGTGCGCCACCCACGCCAGCTCGGCCGGCGACCAGCTCGCGATCTGCCAGAAGTAATGCACGCCGTGCGCGTGCAACCAGCGTTCATTGACCGGGCCGATGCCGTCGATGATCTTGAGGTCATCGGGGCGCTGGTGATCGATCTCGACCGGTGCGGGTTGCTGTCCGGCACCGGCGGCCAGCACCAGCCGCTCCAGCTCGGCGCTGGTGATGGTCGCCGCGGCCGAGACCGCTGGACGCACGACCACCGGCACCTCCGGTGCGGGCGGCGGCACCAGCGCAGCGAGTTCGGCAATGCGCAACTGCGCGGCCTGCTGCTGGTCGCGCTCGGCCTGCAGACGCGCGCTCAGGGTGGCGAGCTGCTCGTCGTTTTCGGTCAGCGTGAGGCGCAGGGTGCGCAGTTCGGTCTCCAGCTCCTGGATGCGGGTCTGGGTGAGTGCCAGCTCCTGCTGGATTGCCTGCTCGCGCAATTGGGCCGCGGATTGGCCGGCAGCCTGGGCATCGCGCAATTCCTGAGCCTGGCGTTCAGCCGCCTGCCACGCGGCCTCCTGGTCGGCCAGCAGCGCCTGCAACTCGGCGATGCGGCGGTCGCGCTGGGCCGTGAGGTCGGTGTGCTGCTGCTCCAGCGTGGCCAGGGCGTGCTGGTGCGACTGCTGGCGGCTCAACGCAGCGGCAGCGGCCACGCCAGCGGCGAGGAGCGCCGCCTGTCGCTCGCGGGAGAGTTCCGCTTCGGCGTCGCGCATGGCGGCGGCGGCGCGCAGGGTGGCCAGCTCGGTTTCGAACGCGGCCGTGGCGTCGGCATGCTGCTGGGCGGCGCGTTCAGCTTGTGCGGCGCACGCAGCACATTCGGCTTCAGTGGCTGAGGCGGTCTGGCGGGCGGCGTCCAGTTCGGCCTGCGCCTTCACCAGCGCACCGTCATGGGCGCTCAGCGCGGCGATGGCGTCAGCTTGCTGCTGTACGGCTTGCTCAGCTTGTGCAGCACGGTCAGCTTCCGCAGCGGCGACTTGGGCGGCGGTTTGCGCTGCAGCATCAACGGATGCCTCGCGCTCCGCCACGAGTCGGGTCTGCAACTCCGCTTCGGTCGCTGCAGCGGTCTGGTGGGCTGCGGCCAGTTCGGCTTGCGCCCTCGCCAGCGCACCGTCATGGGCGCTCAGCGCGGCGCTGTGGGTGCCCTGCAGCGCAGTCAGACCGACCAGCAGTTCGGCACCACGGCCCGTCTCCACCGACAGCAGCGACTGGTGGTGGCTCAGGTCGCCTTGCAACGCCGTGCGCTGGTTGCGCAGTGCGGCCAGCTCGGTTTCCAGTGTGGCGATGGTGTCGGTTTGCTGCTGGGCGGCGAGCGCAGCAGCCTGCCGCTCACGCGTCAACTCGGCCTCGGTCTCTGCGGCGGTCGCACGGGCGGCATCGCGTTCAGCCTGGGTGTCGATCAAGGCGACATAGGCTTCCTTGGCAACCTCGGCCCGCTCGGCGAGGGCGCTGCGGTGCGCCTCTTCCAGCGCAGCATGGCGGGACTGCAGCGCCGTCAATTCATCTGTCAACTGGACTGAGCGGCTGGTCTCGGTGTTGAGCAGCGTGATGCGCGATTCGTAAGTGGCCTGTAGCGCGCCCAGGCGACCCTGCAGCGACTCGACCTCCGACCCCAGCCCTTGGCGAGCGGCTTGGTGCTCGTTCACGCTCGTGCTCAAGGCAAGGGCGCGTTCGCCGGTGAGACGGTGCTCTGCCTCCAGCGCCTCCAGCCGGATCTGCAGCGCAGTGCGGTCAGCGCCAGCGGCTTCCAGTGCCAGCGCGTGTTCGCCCCGTAGATCCACCAGGGCCGCGTCCGAGCGTGTGCGGACTTCGCGGTGCTGGGCCTCCAGCGCATCGAGTTGCGCAGCGTGGCGGCGTTGCTGGCAGACACGGTTCAGCAGCAGCCCAAGGGCGAGGCCGGCCAGGCAGGCCAGCAAGAGGTACAGCCAGATCTGGCTCAACAGGTACATGGTGGTCTCTCCGCAATGTTTGTGGGTTTGCAGGCAACACTGACGCTGGCGCTCAGGGGGCCTTGGGTGCCAGGTGGAACTCGATGCGTCGGTTGCGCTCGTGGGCTTCGGGCGTGTTGCCCGGATCGAGCAGACGCTCTTCGCCGAAGCCCTGCGCCTGCAAGCGGTTCGCCGCCATGCCGTGCTTGGCGAGGGCCGCCACCACAGCCTCTGCCCGACGCTGCGACAGGCGCATGTTCGCGGCCGCGTCGCCCTGGGCGTCTGTGTGCCCTTCAACGCGCATGCGTGCCTGGGGACAGCGTCTGGACAAGCCGTGCAGTTGGTCCAGCAAGGGCACGCTGCTCGGATCCAGCTCGGCAGAAGCCAGCTTGAAACGGATCTGCTGCGACTCCAGCACCCGCGCCATCGCGACCTGACAGTCCTCGGTCGTCAGCGTGCTGGATACGGCGGCCTGAGACACTTCGGGCACCGCGAGGACCGGCGACGATTGCCCATCGTCCAGCCGGGCGAACACGCCGGGTACGCCCATCATTGGCAGCAAGGTGGTGTTCGCCGCCGCGTAGGCCGCCGTGCGCTGCGCCACCGAGGGCGCATCACCGACGATGCGGCCCACTTCGTTGTCGATCTTCAAGCGCGCCCAGGGGAACCCGGCCGCGCTCAGCACTTCAGCGGCATCCGCCTCCGTACGCTGGCGCACCGCGTCCGCCTTGCCATCACCACGCCCGATCAGCAGCCACGCCAGCAGCGCCAGACCCACCAAGCCCAGTACGGTACAAACCGGGCAACTCCACCATCGCCTCGACATTTCGTCTCCTCTTTGCCGTCCTAATGCCGAGTAATGTATCGGTACTTGTGACTTCTTTAACATCCTTTCGGCGGGGATCGGGGTAAGCCATGAGCCAAGGAACTAAGGAGAAACCAGCACTGCAGGCAAGACCCCGCGCAGTGCATTGCACACCGCCAACCCCTCCGCACGCGCCAGATCCGCCGGCCAGAGCAGGCGTTCGGACACGGCCCAGCCCGCGTCCGCCAGCAGCGCCGACCGCATGACCCCCGGCAGCACCCCGGCGGACAACGGCGGGGTGGTCCAGCACCCGTCCAGCCGGACCAGCAGCGTGCTGCGCCCCCCTTCGGTCAGGGCGCCTGCGGCGTTGACGAACAGGCGGTCGAAAGCCCCGAGGGACTCGGCTTCCCGCACGGCGGCGTCGTAGGCGGTGCGCAAGGAGGTCTTGTGGCCCAGCAGCGCCGATTCCTGCAGGGGCACGCGGCCCGTCGGCCCGAGCAGGTGCACCGGGCCATCCGGCAAGGGTGTCAGCACCCCACTGCGGCAGGCCAGCCGGCCGTCATGGGACAGATCGACCCGCAGACGCACCACCTGTGCAGGGTCGGCCGAGAGGGACTGCAGCACCGCGTCCACCGCCGCCCGCACCGCGGCGGCCGACGCAGTGAACCCCAGCGCGGCCGCACTGGCGAGCAACCGCGCCAGATGGGCCTCGAAGCGGCACGCCTGCCGGCCCTCGACCCGCAGCGTCTCGAATAGCGTGAAGCCAGGATCGGTGCGGGTCAGGAAGCGCACCTTGTCGCGGCACTCCGCCGCCTCCGACACCGCGTCCGAATCCAGCACGATGCCGCCGCCCACGCCCAGCGTCACCGCGCGCGCGCCGTCGTGCGGATCGGCAGCGCCGACCTCCAGCGTCCGGATCGCCACCGACAGGCAGAAGTCGCCCAATACCCGGCCGGCTGCGCGGTCGGCGGCGCCCGGTGCATCGATCCAGCCGATCGCGCCGGTGTAGAGACCGCGGGGCGAGGATTCGAGCTGGCCGATGACCGACATCGTCTGGCGCTTGGGCGCGCCGGTGATCGAGCCACAGGGGAACATCGCGCGCAACACATCGGGCAGGTCGGTGGCGGGCGGCAGGTCGGCCTCGATGGTCGAGGTCATCTGGAACACCGTGCGGTAAGGCTCGATGGCGAACAGCGCCGGCACGCGCACGCTGCCCACCGTCGCCAGCCGGCCCAGGTCATTGCGCAGCAGGTCCACGATCATCAGGTTCTCGGCGCGGTTCTTCGCGTCGCCGGCCAGCCAGTCGGCGCTGGCCTGGTCAGCGGCCGGGTCCGGGTGGCGCGGGGAGGTGCCCTTCATGGGGCGGGTGACGAGGTGACCAGCCGCGTGCCGCACAAACAGTTCGGGGGAACAGGACAGCACCCAGTGGTCCTGCGGCAAGGCGATCAGGGCGCCGAAGGGCACTGGCTGTGCCGCCCGCAGCCGCCGGTAAAGCGCCAGTGGCGTGCCGACGCCGCGGCCACGCAGGCGCTGCGTGTGGTTGACCTGGTAGGTCTCGCCAGCGCGGATGCGGGCATGGATCTCGGCGATGGCGGCGGTGTAGGTGGCCTCGCCGTCGTCCGGCGTCAGGCCGACCACACCGGCGGGGCCGGGCGCCGCCGTGCCATCCTGCTGCGCCAGCCACGCCCCGACCGCAGACCCCGCGAGCCGCTCGCACCGTGCAAACCGCAGCAGCCGCAATGCCCCCGGTGGTGCCGCCAGGCCCGCCAGCCGCACCCCCCATTCGTAGTCGGCCAGCAGCACCAGGTGCTCGCCCTGCGCCAGACCCGCCGCCGCCGCGGACCAGACGGCCACCAGATCCGCCGGGTCCGTGCAGCGGTGTTCACCGAGCCAGCCGGTGAACAACCGGCTCGCGGCCACATCGGCTGGGGCACTGGCGTCGTCCAGCAGGGCAAACACGGGGTGAGCGATCGGTGAGGACATGGACAAGCAAGCAAGCAGGCAGGCAGGCGGACAAAAAAACGCCGCCAGGCGCAAGGCCGGGCGGCGTCGGGTCGAAGCGATCGAGGTGCGGTCGATCAGGCTTCGGCAGACTCCGAGTTGGTGGTCTCGAACGGCAGTTGCAGGCTGGCCAGATCGCGGCGCGTCTCGACCAGGACCAGCGGACCTTCATCGACCACGACCACCGGACGCGGCGCGCGCGGCTGGCGCACCGGGGCCGGCGTGCTGGCAATGGCGTCCTGCACGGCGCGGACCTTGTCGGTGTCGCTGTTGACCCACTCCAGTCCAGCGTCGCGGGCGACCGTAGCCAACTCGTCAAGCTGCAGAACATAGGCAGGCGCAGCCACCACCGGCGCGGCGACCACCACCGCAGCGGGGGCTTCGGCGACCGGTTCGACAGCGACCGGCGCCGCCACTTCCGCCACCGTTGCCACGGCCGGCGCAGCCTCGGCCACCGGAGCGTCCGGGGTCACATCTGCCACCGGCGCAGCCACGACAACCGGCTCTACCGCTTCAGCGACCACCACCGATTCCGTGACCACAGCAGGTTCCACCACAACCGCTTCAGCGACCACGGCAGCCGCCACAGCAGCGAGCGGCACGGCATCGACCGGGGCCACTGCGGACTCCGCCGGTGCCTCTTCGCGGTTGCGGCCACCGCGGCCACGGCGGCGACGACGGCCGTCTTCGCCCATTTCGTCGGTGCGCGGCTCGGTGCCGGCGGCAACGACAACAGCAGCGTCTGCAGCCGGCTCGGCAGCGGGCGCAGTCTCGGCGGTCACGGCAGCGGCATCACCACCGTCGGCCTCGGCACCGTTCTCACCGGGACGTGCTTCTTCGCGGTCACGGCGACCACGGCCACCACGGCGGCGGCGGCGGCCTTCGCGCTCGGCCTGGGCCGCAGCGCTTTCACCTTCCGGTGCCGGGGACGCGGTGTCCTCGAAACCGGGTTGCACGTCCTCGGCGGCCAGCGTGGCCACTTCGGGTGCGGGACGGCGCTCGCGCGGCGGACGACCACCGCTGCTCGGCATGTCCGCAACGGCGACGGCACCAGCCTCGGCCGGGCGGCGGTCCTGCGAACGGTCGCCCCGTCCACCGCGGCCACCTTCAGGGCGGGCCTCGGCGGGAGCGCGTTCTGCCGTACGTTCACCGTTACGCTCAGCCGCTTCGGGCTTGTTGCGCTCACCACCACGTTCGCCACCACGTTCGCCACGGCGACCATCACGGCGATTGCCGTCACGCCCACCATCGCGACCACCACGGCGCTCGCCACGGCCTTCCGCCTTGTCCGCGGGCTTGTCGGTCTTGCCTTCCACCGGGGATTCGACCACCGGAGTGACAGGCGAAGCCACGGGGGCAACCGGCGCCGGGGCGGGTGCGGCACCGAACAGGCGCTTCATCCAGCCAAAGAAACCGGTGCCAGCGGCCACGGCTTCCGGTGCCGGGGCGGGTGCCACCGGGGCGGGAGCCACCACGGGCGCCGGCACGGCAGCGACCGGAGCGGGTTCGGCCTTCGGTGTGGCGACTGGTGCGGGCTGGTCCGGCAGCACGCCGCGGATCAGCGGCGCCTGCTTGGGCTTGACGTTCTTCTCGCGGCGCGTGATGCCGACGTCCTCTTCCGGCTCTTCCACCATCGAGTAGCTCGATTGCAGATTCTCCAGACGCGGATCGTCGTGGCGCAGGCGCTCCAGCTTGTAGTTCGGCGTGTCGAGGTGCTTGTTCGGCACCAGCATCACCGTCACGCGCTGCTTCATCTCGATCTTGGTGATCTCGGGGCGCTTCTCGTTCAGCAGGAAGCTGGCCACCTCGACCGGCACCTGGACGTGGACCGCCGCCGTGCCTTCCTTCATCGACTCTTCCTGGATGATGCGCAGCGTCTGCAGCGCGGAAGATTCGGTGTCGCGGATGTGGCCGGTGCCGTTGCAGCGCGGGCAGGTGATGTGGCTGCCTTCGCTCAAGGCCGGGCGCAGGCGCTGGCGGCTCATCTCCAGCAGGCCGAACTTGCTGATGGTCGAGAACTGCACGCGGGCGCGGTCGTAGCGCAGCGCGTCCCGCAGCCGGGTCTCGACTTCGCGGCGGTTCTTCGACTCTTCCATGTCGATGAAGTCCACCACCAGCAGACCACCCAGGTCGCGCAGGCGCGCCTGGCGGGCGATCTCGTCAGCGGCTTCGAGGTTGGTGCGGGTGGCGGTTTCCTCGATGTCGCCGCCGCGGGTGGCGCGGGCCGAGTTCACGTCGATCGACACCAGCGCTTCGGTGTGGTCGATCACGATCGCACCGCCCGAGGGCAGGTGCACCGTGCGGCTGAACGCCGTCTCGATCTGGTGCTCGATCTGGAAGCGGCTGAACAGCGGCGCATCGTCGCGGTAGCGCTTCACGCGGTTCGCCGTCTCGGGCATGACGTGCAGCATGAACTGCTTGGCCTGCTCGTAGATGTCGTCCGTGTCGATCAGGATCTCGCCGATATCGGAGGTGAAGTAGTCGCGGATCGCGCGGATCACCAGCGACGATTCCTGGTAGATCAGGAAGGCGCCCTTGCCACCCCTGGACGCGTCGTCGATCGCGGTCCAGAGCTTGAGCATGTAGTTCAAGTCCCACTGCAGCTCTGGCGCCGTGCGACCAATGCCGGCGGTGCGGGCGATCAGGCTCATGCCCTTGGGGTATTCGAGCTGTTCGAGGTTCTCTTTCAGCTCCTCGCGGTCCTCGCCCTCGATGCGGCGCGACACGCCACCGCCGCGCGGGTTGTTGGGCATCAGCACGAGGTAGCGGCCAGCCAGCGAGACGAAGGTGGTCAGCGCCGCGCCCTTGTTGCCGCGCTCTTCCTTCTCG
>JBEEMX010000036.1:0-13338 GCA_041192465.1 Pseudomonadota bacterium
AAATCCCGGATCCCAGGAGTAAGCCATGGCTGTCCAGCAAAACAAGAAGTCACCTTCCAAGCGCGGTATGCACCGCTCGCACAACGCCCTGAACACCCCAGGGACCGCGATCGAGTCCACCACCGGTGAGGTGCATCTGCGCCACCACATCAGCCCGACCGGTTTCTACCGTGGTCGCAAGGTGTTCAAGACCAAGGCAGACGCCTGAGTCACCCGCCCCTCAGGGCCCCGCGAACCAGTGCGGGTATTGACACCGAGTCTGACCAGTCTTGAACGCCATTACCCCTCTTGCACGCCCGGTCCGACTGTCGGTGGATTGCATGGGTGGCGACCACGGCCCGTCCGTGACGCTGCCGGCTTGCAGATCCTTCCTCGACCAGCACCCCCAGGCTGAACTGATTCTCGTCGGCAAGGCCGAGGCGCTCGCGCCCGCCGCTGGCTGGGAGCGTTGTCGTCTGGTGTCAGCCACCGAGGTGGTCGAGATGGACGATCCCGTCGAGATCGCGCTCCGCAAGAAGCGCGATTCCTCGATGCGCATCGCCATACAGCAGGTCAAGCGCAATGCCGAAGGTGTTTCCGAGGCAGATGCATGCGTGTCGGCCGGCAATACAGGCGCGCTGATGGCGGTCGCTCGCTACCTGCTGAAGACACTCGAAGGCATCGACCGTCCTGCCATCGCCAGCGTGATGCCCAACCAGCATGGTCAATACACGACCATGCTTGATCTGGGCGCCAACGTCGATTGCACCGCCGAACATCTGTTGCAGTTCGCTGTCATGGGCAGCGCGCTGGTGTCAGCCGTCGATGGCAAGGAGCAGCCTTCCGTGGGTTTGCTCAACATCGGCGAAGAGGTCATCAAGGGCAGCGAGACGATCAAGCGTGCAGGCGAATTGCTGCGCGCGGCGTCGCTCGCCGGTCACCTGAACTTCCACGGCAACGTCGAAGGCAACGACATCTTCAAGGGCACGACCGATCTGGTGGTGTGCGATGGCTTTGTTGGCAACGTGGCGCTGAAAACGGCCGAAGGTCTGGCCGGGATGATCACCAGCTTCCTCAAGCAGGAGTTCACCCGGACGCCGCTGACCAAGGCGGTCGCGGTGTTGGCCATGCCCATGCTCAAGCGGTTCTCGCGCCGACTCGACCACCGCCGATTCAATGGCGCGGCGCTGCTGGGCCTGCGGGGTCTCGTGTTCAAGAGCCACGGCTCAGCCGATGCATTGGCTTTCGAGAACGCGCTGAACCGGGCGTATGATGCCGCCCGAAACCGACTGCTCGACCGGGTCCACGACCGGATTCTCGAAACGCTGCAGGCGCTGCCCGGTGCGGGTCCGTCCGCTGCACCGCCCGAGGCGCCGGCGGCACGCCACGCCGCATGACCACCACCACACCCCCCTCGCCCCGCTACTCGCGCATCGCCGGCACTGGCAGCGCCCTGCCCCCGCGCCGCCTGACCAATGCCGACCTTGTCGCCGAACTGGCCGCGCAGGGCGTCGAGTCGTCGGACGAGTGGATCGTGGAGCGCACCGGCATCCGCGCCCGGCACTTTGTCGGTGCCGACCAGAACGCCAGCGACCTCGCGGTGGAAGCGGGTCGCCACGCCATCGAAGCGGCCGGACTGACCAGCGCCGACATCGGCCTGATCATCGTGGCCACCTCGACGCCGGACATGGTGTTCCCGTCCACCGCGACCATCGTGCAGCGCAAGCTCGGCATCGTGCATGGCTGCCCTGCCTTCGACGTGCAGGCAGTGTGTTCGGGCTTCGTCTACGCCATGACCGTGGCCGACGCGATGATCCGCACCGGCACTGCCCGCCACGCGCTGGTGATCGGCGCCGAGGTGTTCTCGCGCATCCTCGATTTCAAGGACCGCACGACCTGCGTGCTGTTCGGCGACGGGGCCGGCGCCGTGGTGCTGTCGGCCAGCGACACGCCGGGCATCCTCGCCACCGACCTCAACGCCGATGGCCGCCACCTCGACATCCTGTGCGTGCCGGGCACCGTCTCGGGCGGGCAGATCCTGGGCGATCCGGTGCTCAAGATGGACGGGCAGGCCGTGTTCAAGCTGGCGGTGGGCGTACTCGAAAAGACCGCCCGTGCCAGCCTCGCCAAGGCCAACCGCCAGGACAGCGACATCGACTGGCTGATCCCGCACCAGGCCAACATCCGCATCATGCAGAGCACGGCCAGGAAGCTGAAACTGCCGCTGGAGAAGGTCATCGTCACCGTCGATCAGCACGGCAACACCTCGGCCGCGTCGATCCCGCTGGCGCTGGACACCGGCGTGCGCAGCGGGCGCATCCAGCGCGGCCAGACGCTGATGCTCGAAGGTGTCGGCGGCGGCTTCACCTGGGGCTCGGTGCTGGTGGACTACTGAGCCACAGCCCGTCCCACGCACACCGCGCCACGCTTTTTTTGGACTCTTTCTTCGGATCTCGCACCATGACCGCGTTTGCCTTCGTGTTCCCCGGCCAAGGTTCTCAATCGGTGGGCATGCTCTCCGACTGGGGCGACCACCCCGTCGTGCGCGCCACCCTCGAAGAGGCCAGTGCCGCCCTTGGCGAAGACGTCGCCCGTCTGATCGCCGAAGGCCCCAAGGAAGCGCTGGACCTGACCACCAACACCCAGCCCGTGATGCTGACCGCCGGCATCGCCAGCTACCGGGCCTGGTTGGCCGAAGGTGGTGCGGAGCCGGCTTTCGTCGCGGGCCACTCGCTGGGCGAGTACACCGCGCTGGTCGCCGCCGGCTGCCTGACCTTGGCCGACGCGCTGCCGCTGGTCCGGCTGCGCGCTCAGGCGATGCAGGACGCCGTCCCGGTCGGCACGGGTGGCATGGCCGCGATCCTCGGGCTGGACCCGGCCGCCGTGCGCGAAGGTTGTGCCAAGGCGGCCGCAGAATCAGGCGAAGTGGTCGAAGCCGTCAACTTCAACGACCCGAAACAGACCGTCATCGCGGGCAGCAAGGCCGGCGTCGAACACGGCTGCGTGGTCCTCAAGGCGATGGGCGCCAAGCGCGCGCTGTCGCTGCCGGTGTCCGCTCCGTTCCACTCCAGCCTGATGAAGCCCGCGGCGGAGCGCCTGCGCGAGCGGCTGGTGTCGATCGACCTGCAGGCGCCGCGGATTCCCGTGCTGAACAACGTCGATGTGGCAGTGCAGACCGACCCGGACGCGATCCGCGACGCGCTCTACCGGCAAGCCTTCGGTGCCGTGCGCTGGGTCGAACTCGTGACCGGACTCAAGGCCCGAGGCATGACGCATGTGATCGAATGCGGCCCTGGCAAGGTGCTGTCCGGCATGGTCAAGCGCATCGACGCCGAACTCGTCACCACGACTTTCTACGACCCGGCCACGCTGGCCGCTGCCAAGGCCCTGCTCGCATGAACGCCTCTGCCCAAGCTCCCCAACAGGTCGCCCTCGTCACCGGCGCCAGCCGCGGCATCGGTCGCGCCATCGCCCTGACGCTGGCCCGGCGCGGCTTCAAGGTCATCGGCACGGCCACCAGCGACACCGGCGCAGCCACCATCGGCGAGGCGCTGGCCCCCTTCGGTGGCCTGGGCCTGACGCTCAACGTCACTGACGCCACCGCACTGGATGCGGCCATCGACGGCATCGTCAAGACGCATGGTGGCCTGCATGTGCTGGTCAACAACGCCGGCATCACCCGCGACACGCTGGCGATGCGCCTGAAGGACGACGACTGGGACGCGGTGATCGACACCAACCTCAAGTCGGTCTTCCGCGCCTGCCGCGCCGCGATCAAGCCGATGATGAAGCAGCGCTTCGGCCGCATCGTCAACATCACCTCGGTGGTCGGTGCCTCGGGCAATCCGGGCCAGGCCAACTACTGCGCGTCCAAGGCCGGTGTGGCCGGCATGACGCGCTCGCTGGCCCGCGAACTCGGCAGCCGCAACATCACGGTCAACTGCGTCGCCCCCGGCTTCATCGCCACCGACATGACCGAAGTGCTGCCCGAAGCACAGAAGGCCGCGCTGACCGCACAAATTCCGCTGGGCCGCCTGGGTTCGCCCGAGGACATCGCCGAAGCGGTGGCCTTCCTGGCCTCGCCCGCGGCCGGTTACATCACCGGAACAGAACTGCACGTCAACGGTGGCATGTACATGAACTGATCCGTCCGGAGGGTCCGACTTCTGCCCTGCGCGGACCCTCCGGGCAGCTTCCGAGTGACTTGTTTCTCGGAACCCTTAGAATCGCAGGCTGTTTTGTACCAACCCTCTCGGAGGAGAGAAATGAGCGACATCGAAGCACGCGTCAAGAAGATCATCGCCGAACAACTCGGTGTGGCCGAAGACGACGTCAAACCTGAAAAATCATTCGTGGCTGACCTCGGTGCCGATTCGCTGGACACGGTCGAACTCGTGATGGCGCTGGAAGACGAATTCGGCATCGAAATCCCCGATGAAGAGGCCGAGAAGATCACCACCGTCAAGGCGGCGATCGACTACGCCACGGCCAACGCCAAGTAAACCGCACGTTCAACCGCACGTAAACGCATGACCCGTCGCCGTATTGTCGTGACCGGTCTGGGCCTTGTCACCCCGGTGGGCAACACCGTGGACGAGTCCTGGGCCAACCTCGTGGCCGGACAATCCGGTATCGACCATGTCACCCGTTTCGACGCATCGAACATGTCGGTGCGTTTTGCGGGCGAGGTGAAAGGCTTCCGGATCGAGGATTACATCCCCGCGAAAGAAGCCCGCCACATGGATACCTTCATCCATTACGGCATCGCAGCGTCGCTGCAGGCGATCAGGGACTCCGGGCTGCCCACGGGCGATGCGCTCAGCGACGAACTGGCGGAGCGCATCGGCGTGATGGTGGGCTCTGGCATCGGCGGCCTGCCGCTGATCGAGGCGACCAACGACGAGTACCGCGCCCGCGGTGCGCGCCGGATCTCGCCGTTCTTCGTGCCCGCCTCGATCATCAACATGATTTCCGGTCATGTGTCGATCCTGAGCGGCTTCAAGGGACCGAACCTGGCGATCGTGACGGCCTGCTCCACCGGGCTGCACAGCATTGGCATGGCCGCCCGCATGATCGAACATGGCGACGTGGACGTGATGGTGGCCGGCGGCGCCGAAGCGACCGTCTCGCCGCTGGGCATGGGCGGTTTTGCGTCGGCCAAGGCGCTCTCCACCCGCAATGACGACCCCAAGACGGCCTCGCGCCCCTGGGACAAGGACCGCGACGGCTTCGTGCTCGGTGAAGGTGCCGGCGTGATGGTCGTCGAGGAATACGAACACGCCAAGAAGCGCGGCGCCAAGATCTATGCCGAAATCTCGGGTTTCGGCATGAGCGGCGACGCGTACCACATGACCGCGCCGAACGTGGACGGTCCGCGGCGCTCGATGCAGATGGCCCTGCGCAACGCCGGCCTCAACGCCGACGCCGTGCAGTACGTCAACGCCCACGGCACCTCGACCCCGCTGGGCGACGCCAACGAGACCAACGCGATCAAGCTGGCCTTCGGCGACCACGCGAAGAAGCTGGTGGTGAACTCCACCAAGTCGATGACCGGCCACCTGCTGGGTGGCGCGGGTGGCATCGAATCGGTGTTCACGGCGCTCGCGCTGCACCACCAGATCTCGCCGCCGACGATCAACCTCTTCAACCAGGATCCGGCCTGCGATCTCGACTACTGCGCCAACACCGCACGCGAGATGCAGATCGACGTGGCCGTGAAGAACAACTTCGGCTTCGGCGGCACCAACGGCACGCTGGTTTTCCGCCGCGTCTGACCACCACCGCCACCACCAGCACACGGGTCGGCGATGCACCACGCGCCTGCCCTGACGCTGACCCTGCAGCCAGACCCCCTCTGGCGCCTGGGGCTGCGGGCGGGTGGCGGCATGGGGGTGCTCACCGTGCTGGGCTGGCTGGGCTGGCACACCGCGCAAGCCGGTTCACCCGACTGGCCCATGTGGGTGGTGGCGACCTTGTCGGCGATCCCTGCCCTGTGGTTGCTCCTGCCAGCGGACCCTGCGGCACAACGCGGCACGCTGACCTGGCAGCCAGAGGACGGCCTGTGGCAACTGCAACGCACCGCGAACGGCAGAACCTGCGCGCCACGCCTCGGCCAGATCGACTGCATGGTCGCGGGACAGGACTGGCTGCTGCTGCACCACGGCGGGCCCGACATCCCCTCGGCGTGGATTCCCGTGTCGCGCCGCGCACATGCCGCGCAGTGGCATGCACTGCGCTGTGCCGTATTCAGCCCTGGCGCGGCCACTCCCACGGTCCCCGCTCCCGATGAGTGACGACACCGACCAGTTGCTGGTGGAGCGGGTCAAGCGCGGTGAGGTGCAGGCCTTCGAGATGCTTGTGGTCAAGTACCAGCGCCGCATCGAGCGCCTGATCGGACGTTTCGTGCGCGATGTGGACCTCGTGCCCGACCTTGCGCAGGAAACCTTCATCCGCGCCTACCGCGCCATGCCGCAGTTCCGGGGCGAGAGCGCCTTCTACACCTGGCTCTACCGCATCGCCGTCAACACCGCCAAGAAAGCCTTGTCGGACATGAAACGTGACCCGGTGCTGACGGAAAGCGCGCTGGCCTCGTCTTCTGACGACGACGATGAAACTAACCGTCCCCGACACGAACTAAGCCATGACGAGACGCCCGAGGCGCTGATGGCCAGTCGCGAAATCGCGACCACGGTCAACAACGCCATCGATGCCTTGCCGGAAGATTTGCGCCAAGCGATTCTTCTGCGCGAGGTCGAGGGGCTGTCGTACGAAGAGATTGCCTTGGCCATGGCGTGTCCGATCGGCACGGTTCGCTCGCGCATCTTCCGCGCCCGCGAAGCGATTGCCGTGAAGCTGCGTCCCTTGCTGGATACGAAACAGGGCCAACGCTGGTGATGCGCGGCCTTGTCTGGAGTGCCTGATGACCGAACCCGATCTGCCCGAGGACCGAACCCGCGCCCGTGCGCAACTGTCGTCGCTGATGGATGGCGACAGCACGTCTGACGCCGTTGCCGCGTCCTGCCGCGAATGGAAGCAGGACGCCGACGCCCGTGCCCAGTGGCACGCCTACCACCTGATCGGCGACGTGCTGCGCTCGGAAGACCTGTCCCGACGCAGCGGCGCCGATGCCGCGTTCCTGCAGGCGGTGCGCGCACGCCTGGCGCAGGAACCTGTGGTACTGGCGCCGACGGCGGTGGCCCCCACGGCCACCGGCGGGCGCCACTCCCGTTTTCACCTGCGCCGCTGGGTGGCACCGGTCGGGATGGCGGCGGGCGTGGCGCTGGTGGCGGGTGCTGTGCTGGTCACTCGACCGGGCGGTCAAGACAGCCAGACCCTGGCCACCGCCTCCCGCAGCGACACGGCCCGCACCGCCGCCGCGCTGAAAGCCGCGCAGCCGGATGCCGAACTGGTCCGCTACCTCGACGCGCACCAGCAGTTCCCCGGCACCCCGGCCCTCGGTCCTGCGCCGGGCTTCATGCGCAGCGCCGCCTACGAGCCGATGCCGTCGCGATGAGTACCCCGTTCGACGTCCGGCACCGCATCCGCTGGAAGGCCACGGCCGCGCTGGTCGGCGCGCTCGCCAGCCCGGCGTCGGTGGTCTGGGCCGGCAGTCCCCCGCAGGACATCGTGGCGATCGTGAAACGCATCCAGGACGCTGCGCTGCGCCGCAGTTTCGTGGGCACCTACGTGGTCAGCCACGGCGGCCACATGACCAGCTCGCGCATCACCCACTTCTGCGATGGTCGCGACCAGATCGAGCGCATCGAGGCGCTGGACGGCCAGATGCGTCAGGTCTATCGCCACAACGACACCGTGCACGTGCTCTGGCCCGGCACCCGCACGGCGCTGATCGAGCAGCGCGAACTCGTCGGTCGCTTCCCCGCACCGCTGCAACCCGGCGATGGCGCGCAACTCGACCAGTACGAACTGCAGACCGGCGACGACGAACGCATCGCGGGCCACGCGGCGCAGGTCGTGGTGTTCAAGCCGCGCGATGCCCTGCGCTTTCCGCGGCGGCTCTGGCTGGAACGCCGCACCGGGCTGCTGCTGCGCTCGGACCTGCTCAACGAGCGGGGCGAGGTGCTCGAATCAGCCTCGTTCTCGGAGCTGCAGCTCCACGTCAAGCTGTCGGCCCAGACGCTGCTGCAGGAGATGCACCGGCTCGATGGCTACAAGGTCAGCAAGCCGGTCTACACCGCCACCACCCTCGACAACGAAGGCTGGACGCTGCACACACCCGTGCCGGGGTTCGAGACCCGCCAGATCGTCCGCCGACCGATGGCCCCGTGGATCGCCCGGACAGCGGCCCCCGGCGCGTCGGGGGCTGGCCCAACCGGCGACAGTAATAACAACAGCACCATGGTCCAGGCGGTCTACAGCGACGGCCTGACGCACGTCTCGGTCTTCATCGAACCCTTTGTCGCCGCACTGCACAAGCGCGAAGTGCCGGCCACGGTCGGCAGCACGAGTGCGCTGAGCCGCCGCAACGGCGACTGGTGGATCACCGCCGTGGGGGCCGTGCCGGTCGCGGCACTGCAGCAGTTCGTCGATGGCCTGGAGCGGCGCAAGCCCTGAGAAACCACGCCGAATCCGCTCCGTTTCATACTGTTTTGTCCTTTCTTCCTGACCGCACTGGAACCACCGATGCCCGATTTCAATGTCCGACATGCTTCACGTCGCTGGCTGATCGCTGCAGCGGCGTTGATCACCTCGGTCGGCCTGGCCACGACGCTGGTGAGCCACCGCGACGCGACGGCCCAGTCGTCCGCAGCCACACCGTCGGCCACCAGCACGCCCCTCGTGCGCGGCCTGCCTGACTTCGCCGATCTGGTGGAGCAGGTCGGCCCCGCCGTGGTCAACATCCGCACCTCGGCCAAGGTGGTCACGGCTACCCGCAGCCAGGAAGGCGCTCCGGACGCCGAGATGCAGGAATTCTTCCGCCGCTTCTTCGGCATCCCGATCCCGCGGCAGCAGGATCCGCGCCGCGGGCAGCCGCAACAGCCCGATGAGAGCGAAGGGGGTGGGGACAGCGCACCACGCGGCGTCGGCTCCGGTTTCATCATCGCGGCAGACGGTCTGGTGATGACCAACGCCCATGTCGTCGAGGGGGCGGATGAGGTCGTCGTGCGCCTGACCGACAAGCGCGAGTTCAAGGCCCGCGTGGTCGGCGCCGACAAGCGCACCGACGTGGCCGTGCTCAAGATCGAGGCCAGCGGCCTGCCCACGGTGCGCTTCGGCGACGTGGGCAAGCTGCGTGTCGGGGAATGGGTGATCGCCATCGGCTCGCCCTTCGATCTCGACAACACCGTCACCGCCGGCATCGTCAGCGCCAAGGCACGCGACACCGGCGATCTGGTGCCCTTCATCCAGACCGATGTGGCGATCAACCCCGGCAACTCGGGTGGCCCGCTGATCAACATGCGCGGCGAGGTGGTGGGCATCAACTCGCAGATCTACAGCCGCTCGGGTGGCTACATGGGCATCTCGTTCGCGATTCCGATCGACGAGGCCACACGCGTCGCCGACCAGCTCAAGAACGGCGGCCGGGTCGTGCGCGGACGCATCGGTGTGCAGATTGGCGAAGTCACCAAGGAGGTGGCAGAGTCGCTGGGGCTGCCCAAGGCGGCAGGGGCACTGGTGCGTTCGGTCGAGCCTGAGGGGCCTGCGGAAAAGGCTGGACTCGAAGCGGGTGACATCGTGACCCGCTTCGATGGCAAGGTGGTGGACAAGTGGAGCGACCTGCCGCGTCTGGTCGGCAACACCAGGCCGGGCACCAAGAGCACGCTGCAGGTGCTGCGCCGCGGTGCAACACGCGACTTGGCGGTCACCGTGACCGAACTGGAGCCGGAAGTCCGCCCCGTCGCCCAGCGCGGCAAGGCAGATCCCAAGACCCCACCGGCCAGCACGCAGATTGCCTCGCTCGGCCTCACCCTCATGGACCTCACCGCCGAGCAGCGCAAGGAACTCAAGCTCAAGGGCGGCGTGCTGATCACCTCGGCCGAGGGACCGGCCGCCCGCGCCGGGGTGCAGGAAGGTGATCTGGTCCTGGCGGTGGCCAACAGCGAGGTCAGCGATGCGCGGCAGTTCGAGGCGCTGGTGGGCAAGCTGGACAAGGCGCGGCCGGTCAATCTGCTGCTGCGCCGTGGCGAGTGGGCACAGTACGTGGTGATCCGTCCCGGACGCTGACGCCGGCTCCGCGCCGCTGCGCAGGACGCCTAGAACCGGTCCGGACAGCGGCGCGCTACAATCGCCCACCAACACTGCGACCGGGCTACCCGAAGTACACGCGTGTTGGAAGGCGCGTCAACGCTAGGACGTGCCTTTTTTTTGTCGCCGCGCGCATGCCCCCAGGCCCATGGACCACATCAGAAACTTCTCCATCATCGCCCACATCGACCACGGCAAGAGCACGTTGGCCGACCGCCTCATCCAGCGTTGCGGGGGCTTGAGCGACCGCGAGATGGAAGCGCAGGTACTCGACTCGATGGACATCGAGCGCGAGCGCGGCATCACGATCAAGGCCCAGACCGCCTCGCTGCAGTACAAGGCGCAGAACGGACAGGTCTACAACCTCAACCTGATCGACACGCCAGGACACGTGGACTTCTCGTATGAAGTCAGCCGCTCGCTGTCGGCCTGCGAGGGCGCGCTGCTGGTGGTGGACGCGAGCCAGGGCGTGGAAGCGCAGACGGTGGCGAACTGCTACACCGCGCTCGAACTGGGCGTGCTGGTGGTGCCGGTCCTCAACAAGATGGACTTGGCGAGCGCCGACCCGGACAACGCCAAGGCCGAGATCGAGGACGTGATCGGCATCGACGCCACCGACGCCATCCCCTGCTCGGCCAAGACGGGCCTGGGCATCGACGAGATCCTCGAAGCCGTCATCACGCGCATGCCGTCGCCCAAGGGTGATCCGGACGGCCCGCCGCGCGCGATGATCGTCGACTCCTGGTTCGACAACTACGTCGGCGTGGTGATGCTGGTGCGTGTGGTGGACGGCGTGCTCAAGAAGGGCGAACGCATCCGCATGATGGCGAGCAACGCGCTCTACCCGATCGAGCACCTGGGCGTGTTCACGCCGAAGTCCGAGAACCGCGAGTTCCTGAAGGCAGGCGAGGTCGGTTTCATCATCGCCGGCATCAAGGAGCTGCAGGCAGCCAAGGTCGGCGACACCATCACGCTGGAAAAGAAGCTGCCGAACAACGCCGGCCCGGCCACCGAAGCCCTGCCCGGCTTCAAGGAAATCCAGCCGCAGGTCTTCGCCGGTCTCTACCCGACCGAGGCCAGCGAGTACGACCAGCTCCGCGATGCGCTGGAAAAGCTCAAGCTCAACGACTCGTCGCTGCGCTATGAACCGGAAGTCTCGCAGGCGCTGGGCTTCGGCTTCCGCTGCGGCTTCCTTGGCCTGCTGCACATGGAAATCGTGCAGGAGCGGCTGGAGCGCGAATTCGACCAGGACCTGATCACCACCGCACCGAGCGTGGTCTACCAGGTCGAGCTGAACGGCGGCGAGGTCATCCAGGTCGAGAACCCGTCGAAGATGCCCGAACTCGGCCGCATCAACGAGATCCGCGAGCCGATCGTCACCGTGCATCTGTACATGCCGCAGGACTATGTCGGCGCCGTGATGACGCTGGCGAACCAGAAGCGCGGCGTGCAGCTCAACATGGCCTACCACGGTCGCCAGGTGATGCTGACCTACGAGATGCCGCTGGCCGAGATCGTGCTCGACTTCTTCGACAAGCTGAAATCCGTCTCACGCGGCTATGCCTCGATGGACTACGAGTTCAAGGAATACCGCGCCTCGGACGTGGTCAAGGTCGATCTGCTGATCAACGGGGACCGGGTCGATGCGCTGTCGATCATCGTCCACCGCGCGCAGAGCCTGTACCGCGGCCGGGCCGTGGCCTCGAAGATGCGCGAGCAGATTCCCCGCCAGATGTACGACGTGGTGATCCAGGCGGCCATCGGCGCCAACATCATCTCGCGCGAGAACATCAAGGCGCTGCGCAAGAACGTGCTGGCAAAATGCTACGGCGGTGACATCAGCCGCAAGCGCAAGCTGCTCGAAAAGCAGAAGGCCGGCAAGAAGCGCATGAAGCAGATCGGCTCGGTCGAAGTGCCGCAAGAGGCGTTCCTCGCCATCCTGCGCGTCGAAGACTGAGCAGCACCCCGCTCAACCTCACCCAACCGGACGAACGATGGGCCTCCTCACCGGCATCCTCTACGCCTGCCTCGCCTTCTTTGGCACAGGCTGGTACCTGGGCAAATGGAGTGGCAACTTCTCGTTGCTGCTGTTCGTCCTGACCGTCGTCACGGCCGCCTACTGGCTCGCCGAGCGTTTCGTGTTCCTGCCCAAGCGTCTGGCTGCCGCCGAGACGCTGACACAGCAGGACGGCGTACGCCGTGCCGAACTCGCCCGTCTCGGCATCGACAAGATAGACACCGATGTCGAACCTGCCCGCCAGCGCCTGCTCGCCCAGCCGTGGTGGCTCGACTGGACCGCCGGCCTGTTCCCGGTGATCCTGATGGTGTTCCTGCTGCGCTCCTTCCTGTTCGAGCCGTTCAAGATCCCGTCCGGCTCGATGATCCCGACGCTGGAAATCGGTGACCTGATCCTGGTGAACAAGTTCCACTACGGCATCCGCATCCCGGTGATCAACAAGAAGATCATCCCGCTGAACGACCCGAAGCGCGGCGACGTGATGGTGTTCCGTTACCCCGTGGACCCCGGCATCGACTTCATCAAGCGCGTGATCGGCGTGCCGGGTGATGAGGTCGCTTACATCAACCAGAAGCTCTACCTCAACGGCAAGCTCGCACCGCTGCAGCAGCTCGACGACTACTACGACGAGGACCGCCGCACCTACTCGCGCCAGTTTCGCGAGGATGTCGGCGACGGCGTGAGCCACCGCTTGCTGGTCGATCCGCAAGGCCCGTCGAGCTACGGGATGCGCGCGCGACAATTTCCGGGTGTTGAAAACTGCCGTTACACCGCCGAGGGCGTGACCTGCAAGGTTCCTGCTGGACACTACTTCATGATGGGCGACAACCGCGACAACTCCGAGGATTCGCGCTTCTGGGGCTTCGTGCCGGACGAGAACATCGTCGGTCGGGCCTTCTTCGTGTGGATGAACTTCGGCAGTCTCAAGCGCATCGGCCCGTTCCACTGACCACGACATGACGCACCGCAGGCCGGCCCGTCCAGTCCACCCTGGAGAAGTTCTTCGATGACCTACCGTCCACGCCCGACCCCTGTCTCGATCCGCCCGACCGGCCAGCGTGGAGTCACCCTGCTCGGTCTGGTTTTCTGGGCAGTGGTGATCTCGGTGGCGGCACTGGTGGCAATGCGAATACTGC
>JBEEMX010000037.1:0-13316 GCA_041192465.1 Pseudomonadota bacterium
AAGGCGTCGCGCACCCGCTCCGGAATCACCTGGCCCGGATCCAGGTGTTGCAAGACCCGGCGCAGGTAGAGCCAGATCGCCAGTCCGCTCAGCACCGCGATGGCCAGCAGCGCCCGCACCACCGGCGCGGCGAGCACGCCCGCCAGTGTCGTCGGGTAGATCGGCTGGAAGGCGATTTCCAGCGCGCCCCAGGGCTGCTGCTGCGCGTCGTGGATCGCCACGCGCACCTGCGTGAGCGTCGAGCGTTCGCCGGGGGGCAGGTGCCAGTGCGCCGCGTGGTCACCGACCAGCATGAGGCGCGCGCGGCCCTGCTGCTGCAGCGCGACCGACAGCACCTCTGGATCCTGCGCCACCAGTTGCCGGACAGCGCCGTGCGGCAGGCGGGCCCCTTGTTCGATGCCTTGGGTGACCAGCAGCGCCAGCGCGGTGCTGGTGGTCTGGCGGGCGACCAGCTCGGTGCGGGCACGGTCGGGCACCAGTCCGAAGAGCACGTCGAGCAGAAAGATCACCGCCAGGAAAATCGCCACCAGCCCCAGTGTCAACCGCAGCTCGACCCCCGCACGCGGCCACCAGACGGGCAGAGCGGGGCGGCTCATCGGCGGGCTCCCTTGCTGGCGGGGGCGGGGGTGTCCACACTGTCATCGACCTCGGCCGCCTCGCGGGCTGCCGCCGTGGAATCGCGTCCAAGCACTTCGGCGGCGGAGGCTTCTTCGTTCTGCGGGTCCGGTCCGGCCGGGTCGGTGTCGCGGGGTTGCGGGCGCACGGGCGGCGGCGGCCGGGTCAGCACCGGCAGCGGATCGAAGAACTGCCAGGTTGGCACTGACACCAGCAGCGAGCCAGCCACTCCGCCCAGCCGCACCGTCCACCACACCAGCCCCACCGTCAGCGCCAGCCCGGACGCCTCGATCGGGTCGATCGCCGATTGCAGGCGTCCGGCTTCCTCCGCCAGATTGGTGCGCAACAGGCCCAGGCCATCGTCTGCCAGTGCGGCCAGATCGCTGCCCCGCCCCAGGGCCGCGGGCAGGTCGTAACCAGCTTGCAGCGTGCTCAGCGCCGTGTTGGGCATCACGAGGGCCAGGAGATCGGGTGCAGCGGCGGTGTCGCTGGCGTGCGGCGTGCTGGTAGGCAGTGTGCTTTCGGAGCGGATGTGCGCGTTCAGGGCGGCGATCTCGGCCGAGCTGGTCGCCTGCACCTGCGCCAGCCACTGCTCCGCCGCGACAGCGCGCACCTCGCGCGACAGCGGCAGCCGGTCCCCGGACAGCGCGGGCACATCAAGCGTTGGTGGTGCGGTGGCGGTACTGTCCTTGGCCGTGAGGCTGCTGACGGTGAGCATGGGCGTGGGGTCCAGCGGGGCCAGGGGAGAGGGTGCTGGCGCAGGTGGTGCGGGTGTCCAGTCCACGCCGACGGTGGTCCAGGCACTGGCGGTATTGCCATCGCTCACACGCAGGTTGACGGTGGGTGCCTGGCTCACCGCGGTGGCGACAAAGCGGATCTGACCCGACTGGAGCGCGGCCACGCTGAAGCGGTCGATGGCCACGCCGGGTGCGCCCACGGCCTCGAAGCGTCCGCCGCTGACGGCGCCGACTTCGACCAGCAGCGCAGCCGTGTTGCCCTCCGGGTCTTGCGCACCGAGCACCGCGGGATCCAGCGTCAGCGGCGCACCGGTCTGGATTTTCCACGGCGCCAGCGCCAGTACGGGCGGCTCGTTGACATCGTCGATGAAGACGGTGAGGGTCTGCGGTGCGCTGGTCAGGCCGGTGCCGCCAACGCCATCGCTGACCGTGGCGGTGAGGGTGATGGACAGCAACCGCTCGTGGTCGAGCGTGGCGGGATCAACCACGCGGACCGTGCCGGTGGCGGCATCGATGGCCAGCGCGCTGCTGCCGGTGATTGTCCAGCCCGACAGGGCGCTGCCGGGATCGGCGTCGCTGGCGCGCAGGGTGCCGACCACGGTGCCGGCGGGGCTGTTCTCGGCGATGTGCAGGATTTGTGCTGGCTCGACCACGGGCGCGTTCGGCACGACCTGCACCACCACCGCGTTGCCGAACTCGGAGCTGTCGCCCCAGGGTTTCAGCGACGCGGCTGCGCCAGCGAGCTGCACGGTGGCGGTCGCCGACACCACCTGCCCGGCCTGCAGCAGCACGCCCGCCAGCGTGGTATCGATGCGCGCCAGACCGCCCGCGTCGGTGGCCACGAGCGCGCTGCCCAGGAAGGTACGGCCTTCACCGAAGCCGAGCGGGTCGGCCTGCGGGCTGGCGAAGAACTCGATGCGCAGCGTGGTGCCCACCGCCGTGCGCAGCTCGCCCACGATGCGGGTGGCACCGGCGACCGTGGTGGCGCTGCCGAGCACGGGGTAGTTCAGCAGGTTGTTGGGGCCGCCGTCGGTGTCGGCCTCGCGGTTGCCGTTGACGCCTTCCGCACCGAGGTCGATGCCCAGCCCGGCGTTGTCGTGGAGGGCGTTGCCGAGCACCGATACGCCGCCCGCCACGCCCACGATGGAGACGCCCGCGCCGGATTTCTGCCACGCGATCAGGTTGCTGGCGCCGGGCGTGGTGCCGCCGATCAGCACGTCGCGGGTGTTCTCCACGTAGACGCCGAAGCTGCCGTTGCCCAGGGCGCGGGTGCCGCTCAGGTCGGTGCCGATCAGGTTGCCCTGCACGGTGCTGCCGCCTGCGCCGGCCAGCAGGTAGACGCCCTCGTAGCCATTGCCGCTGATGAGGTTGCCGACGACCGTGGTCGCTGGCGCGTCGAGGTAGACGCCCACGGTGCGGTTGCCCAATGCGGACTCGCCACGGGTGTCGGTGCCAATGGCGTTGCCTTCGATGCGGGTGCCGGTGGCGGTCGCCCCGGAGACCGACACCCCGGCGTTGTTGCCGGACAGCAGGTTGCGGTCGGCCAGTGTGTGGCCGCCGACCAGGGTTTGCGCGGCGCGGATGTCGATGGCATTGCCACCGTTGCCGGGTGCCTGCAAGCCACTCACATCGGTGCCGATGCGCAGGCCGGCGAGCGCCACACCGTCCGCACCCGTCTGCACCTCGATCCCGGTGCCACCAAACTGGTTGATCACCAGCCCGCGCACCAGGCTGCCGTCGCTGCCATCGGCCAGCACCAGCGCCGAGGCACTTCCACCCGCATCGGTGCCGACCAGCTCCACCACCGGATGGCCGAGCGCCAGCGCGTCCGGCTCGCGGCTGGCGTCGAGCCAGACGGTGTCGGTGATGACGGGCAGGGCCGAGCGCGGGGTGATGGTGTGCGTGCCGTTGACCAGCGGGTCGCGGATGTCGAAGCGGATCGTGTCGGCGCCGGGGTGGAGGTTGGCCTGCGTGATGGCGTCGCGCAGCGAGCCGGCGCCGCTGTCGGCGGTGGTGCTGACGAGGAAGGTGGTGCCGATGTCGCCGAGGTTGGCCAGGCCGGTGAGGGCGGCCGTGTCGGCGGCGTAGAGGATGCGTGGCTCCAGCTCTTCGCACTGCCAGCGGCGGCGGGGCTGACGGGTCATGGCGTCTTCAGCCCCAGATCGATCTGGCAGCGCGCACCGGCCGGCACCGCCCGGTCGGCGTTGTCCAGTGCCAGCCGCACGCGGAAGGTGTTGCTGGCGGCGTCGATGACCTGGTCCACCTGCGTGACGGTGGCCTCGCGGGCGGGGACGCCGGGCACTTCGGCCTTGACCGCGTGGCGCGTGCCGCTGCGCACCTGTCCGAACGGGCTCGCCGGCACCACCACCTCCACCCGCAGCCGCGCCACGTCGGCGATGCGCAGCAGTGGTTGCAGCTCGACCCGCTCGCCCGGCTGCGCCATGCGGTCGATCACCACGCCGTCGAAGGGGCTGCGCAGCGCGCGCTGGTGCAACTGCGCCAGCGCCTGTGCGGATTCGGCCTGGTAGACGGTGCGCTGGTCCTCGGCCTGCTGCAGCGCCTGCGCGGCCACGCTCCGCTCGGTGCGCGCCTGGTTGAGGGCGATGTCGGAGATGAACTGCTCCGTGTGCAGCGACTCGGCGCGCTCTGTCTTCTGGCGCGCGAGAGCCAGCGTGGCCTGTGCGGCACTGACGGCGGCTTGCGCCTTGGCGCGGGCTTCGGCGGTACGCACCGAGGCGCGTTCCCCTGCGGCCTGCAGCAGCGCCAGCGGCTGCCCCTGGCGCACCGTGTCGCCGCGGTCCACCAGCATCCGCTCGACCACCCCGGCCTGGGGTGTGCCGATGTCGGCGGTGCGGGAGGGCGTGAGGAGGCAGCCCAGCGTGAGGGCCGCGGCCGGCACGGGCAGCACCGGCGCCAGTGCCAGTGCCAGCCACTGCCACGGGAGCCGGCGGAGAAATCGAAGTCGTTGCATGGGGCGGCGTGTCATGGGGCGTGGAAGGTGTCCGGTGCTCAATCGCCGGGTGCGAGGTGGTCCAGCCGCTGGCGCACCAGCGCGTCGCCGAGGCGCAGCCGGCGGCGTTCGTCGGCGGCCTGTGCCTCGCGGGCGCGCTGGCGCAGCCGCCACGCCAGATCGCGCCAGGCGCCGAGCGCAGGAATGCGGTAGAGCGAGCGGGCGGGGCCGACGCGCCAGTGTTCGACGCTGCCCGGATCGCCCTGGCGGGCGCTGCGGCCGAAGAGCTGTTCGTCGAGGCGCCGCGCCGGGTTGTCCTGGCAGCTCAGCACATGCAGGCCACCGGCCCGCGCCGCGCTCGGGTGCAGCCGGATGTCCACGCCGCGGCCCGCCATGCGGGTGGCCACGGTGAGGCAGCCGGGCTGGCCGGCCGCGGCGATGCAGGCGGCTTCCTGAGCGTCCTGGCGGGCGTCGAGGCATTGCACCGGCCGCGGGGGCACGCCCGCCGCAAACGCCGCCTCGAACGCCGCGATCAAGCGCAGCGACTGCGGCACCCCATCCGTGCCGATCAGCACCGGGCGCCCCTCGCCGGCCAGCGCGAGGGCCCGCTCGACCACCGCCCGGTCGCGTGCGGCGTCGTCGGCGAACCAGCGGTTCGGGCCGCGGGCGCGCTGAGGCGGGGCATGGGAGGGCACGCGGCTGACCTGCAGGCCGTAGAGGCGGCGCAATTCGTGGCGCTGGTCGTGCAGCGTCGCGCTGGTGCCGCCGATCAGGCGGTAGCGGGTAAGGAAGTGGCTGTAGGTGGTGCGGGCGGCGGTTTCGGTGGGCGGCGGAGGTGGGCAGCCTTCTTTCAGGCAGACCAGCTCGTGCAGCCCGTTCGACCACATCCGCCCGGCGGCGATGCGCCCCGTCACCGGGTCGATCAGGCGCACCTGGGATTGCCGCACCAGGTAGTCGCGCTGCGGCAGCAGCAGGTGCGCGGCCACCAGCGCCAGCCGCACCAGCTCTTCCCGGTGCATCCGGTGGCGCCACAGCCGCGACCGGTCGGCGCAGAGCGCGTCCAGCCGCTGCGCGCCCGCGGAGGTCAGTGCGGCGTCGCGGGCAACGGGCTGCAGCTCGAAGTCGCGGCCGGGCTGCAGTTGCGCGGCCAGATCGAGTGCCGTGCCGAGCTGCGACAGCCGCTCGCCCGCTTCGCCGGGGCGGGCCAGCACCAGCGGCATCACCGCCTCGTCGAGCAGGATGCTGTCCGCCTCGTCGATCAGGGCCACGTCGAAGGCGGGCACGGTGGCGCGGTCATCGTCGGGCGGGGTCTGGGTCAGGGCGCGGGCGTGTTCGCTCAGGCCGGCGTCGCGGGCCGAGGCCGACCACGCCGAGCGGCCGGCGACCTGGTCGCGCAGGCTGTCGAAGACCAGCTCGCGGGCGCTGACGTACACCACATCGGCGCGGTAGGCTGCTGCGCGCTCGGCAGAGCTGTGTTCGCTGGTGATGGCTGCCACGCGCAGGCCGAGCCGGGCGTACCAGCCGCGCAGGTGGTCGGCGTCCCGCGTGGCGAGGTAGTCGTTGGCGGTGAGCAGGTGGACGGTGCGCCCGCGCAGGGCCAGCAGCGCGGCGGCCAGCGCCAGGGCCAGCGTCTTGCCTTCGCCGGTGGCGAGTTCGGCGAGGCGGCCGGCGACCATGGCCTGCGCCGCCTGCCACTGGTTGGGGCGTGGCCGCAGACCGAGCGTGTCGCCACAGGTGGCGTCCAGGCGCGCTTGCAGCGGGGCGCTGTCGGTGCCCATCAGTTGCGCGCCTCGAACTGGCCGAGGAAGGTCTGCCGCAGCCAGCGCCCCACCTGCCACGCCGCCGGCTGCGGCGCGAACGCGAAGCGCACCCACACGCGGCTGCCGACCCGCTCGCCCAGCGGCTGCGCACTGGCGAGTTCGAGCACCGAGACCGGGTCACGGCTCGTCAGCCCTTGCGGATCGGCCGGGTCGGTGACGGTGGTGCCGCCGCCGGTGTCGCCCAGGCTGCGTGCGGGCAGGTGCCGGGTGGCCGAGGGCAGGGTGCTGGTGCGCAGTCGGGCGGAGAGCACCTCGGCGGGACGGTCGCTGCGGCGCAGGGTGATGCCGTGCAGGGCTTCCTGCACCAGCAGCGCGTCCCCGTGCGGCAGGACCACCTGCACCGTGCGGTTGTCGTCCGGGCGGACGTGGCCGAGCGTGTCGCCGCGGTGCAGCCAGCGCCCGCCGAGCCGGGTGGCATCGTCGAGCACCAGCGTGCCGGCCAGCGGAGCGCGCACGGTGAGTCCTGCGATCTCCGCGTCGAGCTGCTGGCGCTGGGCGCGCAGGGCGGCGGCTTGCTGCTGCAGCGCGGCGGCCTGACCTGGATCGCGGGCCATGGCTTCGAAGCGGCGGGCGTCCAGCCCGGCGAGCTGCTCGTCCAGCGCGGCGCGGCGGGTGGTGAGGCGGTCGTTGCCGAGCGGGAGCACCACGTCGCCTGCCGCCACGCGGTGCGGCGCCGGCTCGGGCGTGGTGGTGACGAAGCCGTCGGTCTGCGGCCGGATCCAGGCGGTCTCGGGGAGCCAGACCACGCCTTGCACGGTGGTCGCGTGTGGCAGCGGGCAGAAAAAGAACAGACCCAGCAGCACCGACGCGATCCCCGCCACCCGCCACAGTGCCACCCGGCGCACCGATGCCGCGAGCAGGGGTGCGTTCAACTGCCGCCACAGTGCCACCACGGGCGAACCCAGCACCAGACCGCCCAGCACCGCCGCTGCCGCCAGCCCCAGCCCGGCGTGGACACCGCCCAGCCAGCGCACGACCGCCAGACTCAGTGCGGCGCGGTAGCCCCACGACAGCGGTGCATAGGCGATGAGCCAGCCGCGCTCGCCCGGCGCACAGGCGGGGGCGGTCGCGGCATGTCCCGGCCCGTTGACCACCCGGCTGCCCACGCGCAGCCACCAGCGCCGCGAGCGCGCCGCCAGGTTCGGCAGATCCAGCGCGTCGCACAGCGCGTGGTAGCCGTCCATGCGCAGCAGCGGGTTGCCGTTGACCAGCAGGCTCGACACCGCGCCGAGGAACAGCACCACGAAGGCGAGGTCGTGCAGCAGGCCGTTCTGCGTGTGCTGCCAGACCACGAGTGCGCCGGCGGCCATCGCCAGCTCGGCCATGATCCCCGCCAGGCTGACGATCAGCCGCTGGCCCCGGCCGACCAGGGCGCTGGCGGCGCGGGCGTCCACATGCGGCACCGGCGTGAACAGCATCAGCGTCAGCCCGAAGGCGCGCACCTCGCCGCCGAAGCGGTGGAGCGCCAGGGCGTGGGCGGCCTCGTGCAGCAGCTTCATCACCGGGTAGACGGCCCAGAGCAGGCCGAGGTGGTGCGGGCTGCTCAGCCAGTGGCTGGCGTGGGCGGACAGGGCCGGCCAGTCGGCCAGCGCCGCCAGCCCGGCCGCGGCCACCGCCAGTGCCCAGAGCACCAGCATGGCTGGTTGCAGCACGGGATGCAGCCACCGCTCCAGCCGCCGCACCAGCGCGGACGGATCGCCCAGCGTCACCTGGAAATACAGCGGATTGGCGGCGTTGACCATCGCCATCGCCCGCGGCCGGGGTGGCTGCCAGTCGTGGTCAGGGCGGGCCGGGTGGCCGGTCAGTGCGTCGATCGGCGCCTGCAGCAGTCCGGCCTGCTGCAGGTGCGCGAGCAGCGCGATCACCTCACCCTGGGTCGGTGCGTCATCGCCCTGTTCACCGAGCAAGGTCTCCCACAGCCGCTGCACCGTGCGCTCGCCGTTGCAGCGCCCGATCAAGGCCCAGGCGGCGGCGTCGAGCCGGTGGGTGCGCTGCGTGAGTCCGTCGGTGAGCAGCATCCAGCGTTCGCCGCGTGTGATCTGGCGCTGCAGGCGAACGTGGCCGCGCAGGCGGGGTTTCAGCGGCGCGACGCGGTACCAGTGCGGATGCAGCAGGGTGTCAGCAGCAGGGAACGTCATCGCAGCATCGCCTCCGCTCAGCCATTCCAGCGCCACCACTGCAGGCGCAGCCAGTCCGCCGCCCGCGTGCCCAGCGTCACCAGCCGGCTTTGCCGGCCGACCTCGATGCGCGCCACGCCGGTCAGACCGGGCCGCAGGCTGACCGCCTGCGCCGCCGCCGCGTCACCGGGCTGCAGGCGGGCCTCGACCTCGAACACGTTCGCGCCTTCGACCGCATGCGCCACCGGCTGCACCCGCTCCACCTGCAAGTCCAGCGTGTCCCACGGCAGCGCCGACAGCGCCAGCCGCGCCGGTTGTCCCGGCCGCACGGCGTCGATGTCGCGCTCGTCGATCTCGACCACCACCCGCGGCGCTTGGTCCGGCGTCAGCCGCATCAGCGTGTCGCCGCGCCGCACCGGCATCCCCACCGAGCGCGTCAGGTCGCCGTCCAGCACCAGCGCGTCCATCGGCGCGGCGATGCGCGTGCGGCCGAGTTCGCGCTGGACGAGCTGCAGTTGCGCGCCGACCTCGTCGCTGCGGGCGAGGTGCAGGCCCATCTGCGCGCGGTCCGAGCGGGCGAGTGCAGCCATGTAGGCGTTCTGGTGCTGGGCGATCTCGCTTTCCAGGCGGCGGGCATCGGTCTCCAGGTCTTGTGGTGCCAGTTCCAGCAGCGGCTGGCCAGTGCGCACGCGGTCGCCTGGCCGGGCGTGGACGGCTTGCAGGAAACCATCGGTCGGCGCGGTGAGGCTGCGTTCTTGCTGGCCGTCGAGGCGTGCTCGGCCGCCGAGTTCGTGCGCCACTGGCCACAGCAGCCAGCCCGCCACCAGCGCCGTCAGCCCCAGGCCCAACCCGCGGCGCAGCCAGGACGAACGCCGCCAGCGCCGCCGCCCGCTCTGTGCGGCCCGTTGCCACAGCGGTTGTTCATGGCGGTGCAGCAGGTCCAGCCACGGCGCCATCAAGGCGAGCTGGTGGCGCAGGGTGTCGGGGTCGAAGCGAGCGAGCGTCTGCGGGTCGCTCCAGCACAGGGTCAGCGCGCCCACGACGCGGCCATGGGCCTGCAGCGGCAGACTGGCCACGGCCACCTGATCGCCACCCGGTGGCTGCACCAGCGCGGCGTGGGCCAGCGTGATGCGGGGCGGGGCGTCGGCCAGCTCCGGAAACCGCACCAGCACGCCCTGGTCCAGGCACTCGTCCATGGCCGCCTCTAAGGCGCGTGCGGCGCGCAGTGCGCCGGCTTCGTCGCCCAGCGCCGTGGGGGCGGACACCGCCAGCAAGCGGCTGCGCTGGCGCTGCCACCAGCCCAGCGCGACCTGGGTGCAGCCCAGACTGGTGGCCAAATCTGAAACACGTTGTATTCCCGCAGGGCCGAGGGTGTCCTGCGACATCAGTGCCGCCTGCCAGCCGACCAGTTGGGTCAAGGCGGGCAGGCGGTCAGTGGTCGTGGCATCGGTGCCGGGGCGCGGCGGGGACTCGGTTTGGGGGGGCAACATCGCGATTTGCATTCTATAGGTGCAAATTCCGTCACAACATTGGGCCTGCCTTGCCTGGTTTCGCCGCCAAACCGCACCGCGGCGCAGGGGATGCGCGGCATGGGGCTGTGCCACACGGCTGTCACACCGTGTCGCTACTGTGCGATTTGTCACTTTACACAGGAGCAACGAATGCAACGGTCATTCCTTGGCACCGCACTGGCCACCTCCCTGGCCCTGTTCGGATGCGGATCGGACGGCGCACTGGTCACGGAGCCCACCCCCGTGGCGACACCCAAGAACGTCATCTTCTTTCTCGGCGACGGCTACGGCATCGTGCCGATGACCGCCGCGCGCATCTACGCCGCGGGCGAGGACGGCGAGCTGGAGATCGACAAGCTGCCCGAAACCGCCTTCGTCAAGACCTACTCGCTGGACGCGCAGGTCACGGACAGCGCGCCGTCGATGGCCGCCTACATGACGGGGGTGAAGACGCGCAACGAAGTGCTGGGCATGGACGGCGACACGCTGGCCGTCGCGCCGGGCAAGGACGCCACCACCGGGGTGGGCAGCGCCGTCAACAACTGCGCCGCCACGGGCAATGGCAAGGCGTCCACGACCCTGCTGGAGCTGGCGATCGCCAAGGGCATGGGCACCGGGGTGGTTTCGACCGCCCGCCTGACGCACGCCACGCCGGCCGCCACCTACGCCCACGTCTGCCACCGCAACACCGAGTACGAGATTGCCCGCCAGGCGGTGCCGGGTGGCGCGGGCTACAACGCGGCGCTGGGCAACGGCGTCGATGTGCTGATGGGCGGGATGAGCCAGTACTGGCGCCCGTTCAACGCCACGACCAACAAGGCCGGCCGTCCCGATGGCCGCGACCTGGTGGCGGAACTGCAGGCCAAGGGCTACACCTACGCCAGCGACCGCACCGGCTTCCTCGCCGCGCCGACCACCGCCGGCAGCCGCTTGATCGCCCTGTTCGACCAGGCGCAGAGCGAAGGCCACATGTCCTACGAACTCGACCGCGACGCCACCAAGGAGCCGAGCCTGGCCGAGATGACGACCAAGGCCATCGACCTGCTGGCCAACAGCAGCAAGAGCAGCAAGGGCTACTTCCTGATGGTCGAGGGCGGGCGCATCGACCATGCCCTGCACAGCACCAACGCCGCACGCGCCCTGGCCGAGGCGAAGGCGTTCGACGAGGCGATCAAGGCCGCACTCGACCTGGTGAAGAAGACCGACCCGACGCTGAAGAACACCCTGATCGTCGTCACCGCCGACCACGACCACACCATGGTCATGAACGGCTACGCCGCGCTCACCGGCAAGACGACGCCGACCAACCCCGGCATCCTCGGCCTCATGCGCGATTACGCAGCGCCGACCACTCCGGCACTCGATGCCGACGGCAAGCCCTTCACCACGCTGGTCTTCGGCAACGGCGAGAACCGCGTCGCCGGCAGCCGCAGCGCGATGACGGCGCTGACCGACGACGTGGTGTCAGGCAAGAACTACCACCAGGAAGCCGTGGTCCAGACCGGCATCGGCGGCGAGACCCACGGCGGCGCGGACGTGTTCCTGGGCGCCACCGGACTCGGGGCCGACCTGTTCCACGGCGTCATCGACAACACCGCCGTGTTCACGCTCATCCGCCAAGCCATCGGCCTGTGAGCCGCGTCCGTTCAGGAGTTCCGACCATGATCCACAAGCACCATCTCCTGGCCACCGCGATCGCGCTGGCTCTCACGCCCGCCGCCTTCGCCGCCGGCGAGGCCAAGAACGTCATCTTCTTCCTGGGCGACGGCATGGGCCCGGTCACGACGACCGCCACCCGCCTGAAATACGTCAAGGAAGAAGGCTCGCTCGCGATGGACAAGCTGCCGTACACCGCCCGCGTCCGCACCTACTCGCTCGATGCCCAGACCACCGACAGCGCACCGTCGATGGCCGCCTACATGACCGGCGTGAAGATGCGCAACGACGTCATCTCGATGAATGGCGCGACGCAGGCGCTGGCCTACAAGCCGACCGCGGACGCCACCACCAAGGTGGCCAGCGCGGTCAACAACTGCCCGTCCACCGGCAACGGGCTGGCGTCCACCACGCTGCTCGAACTGGCGATCAAGCAGGGCAAGGCCACCGGCGCCGTGACCACCGCCCGCCTGACGCACGCCACGCCGGCCGCGACCTATGCCCACGTCTGCCACCGCGACGCCGAGTACGACATCGCCCGCCAGGCCGTCCCCGGCGGCACGGGCTTCAACAGTGCGCTCGGCGGCGGCGTGGACGTGCTCATGGGCGGCATCAGCTACTACTGGCGCCCCTACAACGCCACCGCGACACCGCGTGGCCGGCCGGACGGGCGTGACCTCGTGGCGGAGCTGCAGGGCAAGGGCTACACCTTCGTCAACGACCTGCCCAGCCTGACCGCCGCGCCGGTCGTGGCCGGCACCAAGCTCATCGGCCTGTACGACCAGGCGCTGTCGCAGGGCCACATGTCCTACGACCTCGACCGCGACGCCACCAAGGAGCCGAGCCTGACCCAGATGACGACCAAGGCGCTCGACATCCTCTCGAAGAACAGCAAGGGCTTCTTCCTGATGGTCGAGGGCGGGCGCATCGACCACGCCCTGCACGGCAGCAACGCCGCGCGCGCCCTCGCCGACACCAAGGCGTTCGACGACGCGATCCAGGCCGCGATCGACAAGGTGAAAACCTTTGATCCCGAGCTGAAGGAAACGCTGATCGTCGTCACCGCCGACCACGACCACACGATGGCCTTCAACGGCTACGGCAAGCGCGGCACCGACATCCTCGGCCTGAACATCAGCTACGCCACCGGCCTGCCCAGCACCGATGCCAACGGGGTCAGCTACACGACGCTGGTGTTCGGCAACGGCTCCAACCGGGCCGATGTGCGCAGCAACCTCGATGCGACCGTGGTCGCGGGCAAGGACTACCTGCAGGAGGTGGCGATCCGCCGCGGTGCGCCCGGCTCGGAAACCCACGGGGGCGGCGACGTGATGCTGTTCGCCACGGGTGCCGGTGTGGCCTCGAAGACCTTCAAGGGCACGATCGACAACACCAAGGTCTTCAGCCTGGTGAAGTCGGCGGCGGGCTACTGAGATGGCGAGCACCGTGCAATGGGTGATGGGGGTGGCGGGGCTGCTCGCGGTCGGGCTGGCTGCAGCGGCGGGTCCGGTGGCAGCGGGCAACGCCTGGGCGGATGTGGACGCGCTCGTGTCCTACGAAACCCGGCAGGTGCTGGCCTCCGGCGTGACGCGGGTCGAGACATGGCAGGAGCGGCTGGTGCGGCGCGGGGACCAGGTCTGGACCGAGCGGGTGTTGCCACCCAGCGTCGAGCAGGCCCATGCCCATGAATCCGCTGCGGAGCAACACGGCCACAAGCACCTCAACGCCGACACCTCCGCCCGGTGGCTCCGGCTCGATGCCAAGGGCCTGCCGGAGCTGAAGCTGGTCGATCGGGAGCACAAGGTGATCGTGGCGGTGCCGGCGGCGGAGTTCGGCTCCGTCTCGTTCGATGGCCGGCATGACGCTGCGGCAACCGTCGTGCCGCCTGCGGTGGTCAAGGCGATGAAGCC
>JBEEMX010000038.1:0-13176 GCA_041192465.1 Pseudomonadota bacterium
TTAAGACACCGCAAGTTGATCGAGGATGGTCCAGCAGTGGGTCTGAATCGGTGCCCTGACTTTGAAGGGATTAAGACGGGTGTTCCTCTTTTCCGACCAGCAGGGAGACGGTCTGAATCGGTGCCCTGACTTTGAAGGGATTAAGACAGCATGCTGGTCGAAGTGCCGATCCACTTCCCGTCTGAATCGGTGCCCTGACTGTGAAGGGATTAAGACCGAACGAGGTATTAGCCTTGCTGAACGACTTGGTCTGAATCGGTGCCCTGACTTTGAAGGGATTAAGACCTCCCCAATGACAGCAGCCGTGTCTGCGTGGCGTCTGAATCGGTGCCCTGACTTTGAAGGGATTAAGACCACCGAGGCTGGCGGGATTGAAGCGTTCGCTGACTCCCAAACCCCCCTCCCAACCTCCCCCCGCTGGGGGGAGGAGGAATTCAGACACTTGTTCGTTCGGTGTCGCTTGTCTGGCTCCCTCCCCCCAGCGGGGGGAGGGTTGGGGAGGGGGGCTGGGGTCGCACCAACCGTCTTTCCTGCGCCCTGAGCCGCCCCGCACGCAAAAAAGCCCGCCGATCGCTCGGCGGGCTTTTTTGTTGTTGACGCTGGCGTCAGGCGTTCAGCTTCGCCTCGATCGCCGCCTTCGTCGCCGTCAGCTCTGCCGGCAGGTGGTACGCCAGTTGCGCGAACAGCTCGCCGTGCAGCGCCATTTCCTGCTTCCACGCACCGCGGTCAATGCCGATGACGCTGTCGAACTGCGCCTGGCTGAAGTCCAGGCCCGCCCAGTTCAGATCACCGTAGTTCGGGCTGACACCGAAGAGGTTTTCCGAACCACCGGCCTGGCCTTCGATGCGGCCGAGCATCCACTGCAGCACGCGGGCGTTGTCGCCATAACCCGGCCAGACGAACTTGCCGTCCGCGCCCTTGCGGAACCAGTTGACGCAGTAGATCGCCGGCAGCTTGCCGCCCGCGGCTTCGAGCTTGGCGCCCACGTCCAGCCAGTGCTGGAAGTAGTCGCTCATGTTGTAGCCCATGAACGGCAGCATCGCGAACGGGTCGCGGCGCACGATGCCCATCTGGCCCGCTGCGGCAGCCGTCGTCTCCGACCCCATCGTGGCGGCCATGTACACGCCTTCGACCCAGTTGCGGGCCTCGGTCGCCAGCGGCACGGTGGTCGAGCGGCGGCCGCCGAAGATGAAGGCGTCGATCGCCACACCGGCCGGGTTGTCCCACTCGGGGTCGAGCGCCGGGTTGTTGGTGGCGGCGACGGTGAAGCGGGCGTTCGGGTGCGCGGCAGGGCGCAGCTTGCCGTCTGCACCACGGGCCGATTCCGGCGTCCAGTCCTTGCCCTGCCAGTCGATCAGGTGGCTCGGCAGTGCGTCGGTCATGCCTTCCCACCACACGTCGCCGTCGTCGGTCAGCGCAACGTTGGTGAAGATCACGTCCTTGTCGAGCGACGCCATGCAGTTCGGGTTGGTCTTGTAGTTGGTGCCCGGGGCGACGCCGAAGTAACCCGCCTCCGGGTTGATGGCGCGCAGCTTGCCGTCCACCGGCTTGATCCAGGCGATGTCGTCGCCGATGGTGGTGACCTTCCAGTCGCCCAGCTCGGCCGGCGGGATCAGCATCGCGAAGTTGGTCTTGCCGCAGGCGCTCGGGAAGGCGGCGGCGACGTGGCTCTTCTTGCCCTCCGGCGAGGTCACGCCCAGGATCAGCATGTGCTCGGCCAGCCAGCCCTGGTCGCGGCCCATGGTCGAGGCGATGCGCAGCGCGAAGCACTTCTTGCCCAGCAGCGCGTTGCCGCCGTAGCCCGAGCCATACGACCAGATCTCGCGCGTCTCGGGGTAGTGAACGATGTACTTGGTCTTGTTGCACGGCCAGCGCACGTCGGCCTGACCCGCTTCCAGCGGCGCGCCGACCGTGTGGACGCAGGGCACGAAGTCACCGTCCACGCCCAGCACGTCGTACACCGCCTTGCCCATGCGGGTCATGATCCGCATGTTGACGGCCACATACGGGCTGTCCGACAGCTCGATGCCGATGTGGGCGATCGGCGAGCCCAGCGGGCCCATCGAGAAGGGCACGACGTACAGCGTGCGGCCCTTCATGCTGCCCTTGAACAGCGGGGATGCGCCGGTCTGCAGCAGGGTGCGCATCTCGGCCGGGGCCATCCAGTTGTTGGTCGGGCCGGCGTCTTCCTTGGCGGCCGAGCAGATGTAGGTGCGGTCTTCGACGCGGGCGACGTCGCTCGGGTCGGAGCAGGCCAGGAAGCTGTTCGGGCGCTTGGCCGGATTGAGCTTCTGGAAGGTGCCGCCATCGACGAGCTGCTGGCACAGGCGGTCGTATTCTTCGACGCTGCCGTCGCACCAGTAGATGGCGGCGGGCTGCGTGAGCGCCGCGATCTCGGCCACCCAGGCAATCAGCTTGGCGTTCTTGACGAAGGTGGGGGCGTTGACGTGTACACCGGCCATCAGGGGTTGGTTCATCGAGCGGCTCCTAGGTTGAAAAAAGGCATCTCGAAAACCGTGCGCTGCGCGGCTTTCGGGATGCCCCCGCGGGCAGTGTAGGAGGGGTATCGTCGGGATTACATGGCGGTTACATGCGTTTTTTGCATGACCTGACGCTGTGTTCAACCTAGCGGTAGCCGAATCCTGCACATCCGTGACACATGCATCGGATAGACCTGCGGGTGCGGGGGCGCAGACAATCACGGCTTTTGGAGAAGGAAACTGCGTGTTCACGTTCAAGAATCTGACGGTGTTTCGCCTTGCGCCGGGTTGGTCGGCCACGTTCGACCAGATCGAGTCCGGACTCGACAAGGGCCGCTTCGTCGAGTGCGGTTCGACCCAGGAGCAGTCGGCCGGCTGGGTGCCGCCGCGCGGGCCGGCCGACGGGCCGCTGGCCGAGACGGTGCGGGGGCAGTGGCTGATGCGGCTGCAGATCGAGCAGCGGGTGTTGCCGGGCGCGGTGGTCAAGCGCCGCATCGAGGAGATCGCCGCCGAGGTCGAGCGCACCACCGGCCGCAAGCCCGGCCGCCGCCAGACCAAGGAGCTGAAGGAGCAGGCGACGCTGGAGCTGCTGCCGATGGCGTTCACCAAGCGGTCGGCGGTGAATGTGTGGGTGTCGCCGGACAGCGGGTTCGTGGTGCTGGACACCAGCAGCCCGGGCCGCGCCGACGAGGTGGTGACGCTGCTGGTGAAGGCGCTCGAAGGCCTGTCCGTGCAGGCGCTGCACACCGAAGAGTCACCGGCCGCCGTGATGGCCGACTGGCTGCTGACCGGCGAGCCGGCGGCGGATTTCACGGTCGATCGGGAGTGCGAGCTGAAGTCCAGCGACGAGATGAAGTCGGTGGTGCGTTACGCACGCCACCCGCTCGACATCGACGAAGTGCGCTTGCACATCACGCAGGGAAAAATGCCCACGCGGCTGGCGATGACCTGGAATGGCCGCGTCTCCTTCGTGCTGACCGAGGGGATGCAGTTGCGCAAGATCGAGTTTCTGGACGGGGTGCTGGACGCGGAAGGCAGCGCCGAAGAGCGGTTCGACGCCGATGTGGCCATCGTTACCACGGAGCTGACCCATGGGTTGACTGCCCTGATCGAGGCTTTGGGCGGAGAGCACCAAGTTGTAATGTAGGCATCAAAGCTGTTGCTTTGCGTTGCAACAACTTCGGTCGAATTGCACGCGCCAGTGGCGCGGGACGTTAGACTGAATTTGCAGTTCTGGATACCCCCATGTCATTACACAGAAAACCCAAGACCCAACAAGCTTTTCTGCTGGAAGCGATGCAGCGCATGGACATGGATCCGGACCAGTTCGCCCGCCGGCTGGGGGCTTCTCGTCGCCGGCTGGACGACTGGCTCAAGCGGACGGGCGAGCCAGGCTCGGTCGAACTCGACCCCGTGATCTGGACGTTTGTGCGCGAGCTGGTCGAGCGCGCCGAGCTGGCCGAGGTGCGTGACAGCGCGGTCACGCCGCTGGGCCCGCCCGAGTTGCCGCTGGTGCGTTCGCGCTTCAGCTCACCCGGTCGCTGGGTGGCCTGACCGTGAGACCCAGGGCGGCCAGCACCGCCAGCGGCGCCGTCTCCGACCGCAGGACGCGCGCGCCCAGGCTGATGGCGCGCGCACCGATGCCGCGCACCAGTGTTTCTTCCCCCGGACTGAATCCCCCTTCCGGGCCGCTGTAGACCCGCAGCCGGCCCACGCCCGTCCCCAGATCCTGCGCGACCCGCTCGGCCATCGGCACGGCGTCGGCCAGACTCAGCAGCCAGTTCGGTGTGTCCACGTCCTGGGTGGCCAGTGCGGCGGCCTGCGGCAAGGTGCGCACCGGCGCGATGACCGGCACGCGGGTGCGGCCACTCTGCTCGGCCGCCGCGATCGCCACGGCCTGCCAGTGTTCCCGCTTGCGTTCGGCGCGTTCGCCCGACAGCCGCAGCACCGACCGCTCGCACACCACCGGCTCGATCGCCGCCACGCCCAGTTCGGTCGCCTTCTCGATCAGCCAGTCGAAGCGGTCGTTGGCGGGCATGCCGGCCACCAGCGTCACGGCGATCGGCAATTCACGCTCGACCGGATCGTGCGCCATCACCCGCACCTCGACCGACTGGCGGCCCATGCGCAGGATTTCGGTCGCCCACTCGCCGCCCTGGCCGTTGAACAGCGTGATCGTTTCGCCCGGTTGCAGGCGCAGCACCTGCACGTGGCGTGCGGCGCCGGCGGGGAGGGCGAGTTCGGTGTCGGCGCTCAGGGGCGCATCCAGATAGAGGCGGGCGGGCATGGTCGATGAGAGGTGGGGACGTTCAGGTGCGGATGCGGCGGACGAGGGTGGTGGTCGAGTAGCCATCGACAAAGGACAGCGCCTGTGCCCTGCCACCCCAACTGCGCACGAGGCGGGTTTCTTCGAGCGCCTCGATGTCGTAGTCGCCACCTTTGACATACACGTCCGGGCGGATTTCCTGCAGCAGCGCGCAAGGTGTGGCCTCGTCGAACAGCACGACCAGGCTGATGCTCTCCAGCGCGGCCAGCACGCAGGCGCGGTCCGCCTCGGCATTGAGCGGGCGGTCCGGGCCTTTGCCGAGCTGGCGGGCCGAGGCGTCGCTGTTCAGCCCGAGCACCAGACTGGCGCCGAGCGCACGCGCTTGCGCCAGATAGGTCACGTGGCCGCGGTGCAGCAGGTCGAACACGCCGTTGGTGAACACCACCGGCTGGGGCAGCGCCGCGAGCCGGGCGGGCAGGTCTTCGCGCCGGCAGAGTTTGTCGAAGAAGGCGGGCAATGCGGGCAGGGCGGGGGCGTCGTTCATGGGGCGGGATTGTCGCCGCTGTTACTGCCACTGGCCGGGGCTGACGCTAGAGTGCCCGGACACAACCCGGAGACTCCCATGACCACCGCTGCACCTGCGTCCACCCCCGTCCTGCGCCTGCATGGTTTTGCGCTGTCCAACTACTACAACAAGGTCAAGCTGGTGCTGCTGGAGAAGGGGCTGGCGTTCGAGGAGGTGGAGGTGCTGCCGCGTGGCGGGGAGGATGTGCTGGTGAACTCGCCGCTGGGCAAGCTGCCGTATCTGGTCACCGAGCACGGCCCGCTGTGCGAAAGCGCGGTGATCGTCGATTACCTGGAGGCGGCGTATCCCGAGGTGCCGCTGGTGCCGGCCGATCCGTTTGCCGCGGCCAAGGTCCGCGAGCTGTCGCTGTTCATGGACCTCCACCTGGAGCTGGTGGCGCGCATGCTCTACGCCCAGGCCTTCTTCGGCGGCAAGGTGTCCGAGGGCACGATTGCGAAGGCCCGGGGGCAACTGGAGAAGAACATCGCCGCGTTCAAGCGTCTGGCGCGGTTCGCCCCGTATGTGGCGGGTGACACCTTCACGCTGGCCGACTGCACGGCGGTGGCGCACCTGCCGCTGGTGGCGATGGCCACCAAGCTGGTGTGCGGCGAAGATCTGCTGGCCGCACAGGGCGTGGACTGGAAGGGTTACGTCAAGCTGATCGAGCAGCGCCCGACCGCCCAGAAGGTGGCTGCCGACCGCAAGGCCGACCAGCAGCGCGCGGCGCAACTGGCGGCGATGGGCAAGGTGCCGGCCTGACCCAGGTTCACCGACCGGGCAGGGCGCGGCGCAACTGGATGGCCTCGGCGATGTGGCCGATCTCGGTGTCGGCGGCGCCGGCCAGATCGGCGATGGTGCGTGCCACGCGCATCACCCGGTGCAGGCTGCGGCCGGACCAGCCGAGACGGGCGGCTGCGGTGTTGAGGAAGTGCGTCGCTGCCGACTGCGCCCGGCAGTGTTCGGCCAGCACGCCGGCTTCCAGTTCCGCATTGGACGTGCCCTGGCGCTCCTGCTGGCGCTGGCGGGCCGCGACGACCCGCTCTGCGATCCGTGCGCTTGGCTCCCCGTCCGGGGCCGATGACAGCTCTTCCGGCGCAATCGCTAGCACTTCGATGCGCAGGTCGATCCGGTCCAGCAGCGGGCCGGACAGCCGGTTCTGGTAACGCGCCACGGCTTCGGGTGTGCAGCGGCAGGCGCGCATGGTCGAGCCGAGCATGCCGCAGGGACACGGGTTCATCGCCGCGACGAGCTGGCAGCGCGCCGGGAATTCGGCCTGCTGCGCGGCGCGCGAGATGGTGATGCGGCCGTTTTCCAGCGGCTCGCGCAGGGCTTCGAGGGCGGCGCGCGGGAACTCGGGCAGCTCGTCCAGAAACAGGACTCCGTGGTGGGCGAGGGAAATCTCGCCCGGCCGCGGTGGCGATCCTCCGCCCACCAGCGCCACCGAGGAGGCGCTGTGGTGCGGCGCGCGGAGTACCCGCTGCGACCAGGCCGCCGGATCGAAGCGCCCCGCCAGACTGAGCACGGCGGCCGACTCCAGCGCCTGCGTTTCCTCCAGCGGTGGCAGCAGGCCGATGAGACGCTGGGCGAGCATGGACTTGCCGGTGCCGGGCGGGCCGACCAGCAGCAGGCTGTGTTTTCCCGCGGCAGCGATTTCCAGTGCCCGCTTGGCAACCGCCTGACCGCGCACGTCACGCAAGTCCGGCAGCGGCGGGGCAGGTCGGCCGGGCGGTGGCTGCGGCGCACGCAGTGGGGTGCAGCCCTCGCCAGGTTGCAGCGCGCGGACAACGTCCATCAGATGGTCTGCGCAACGCAGCGCGAGGCCGGGTACGCGGGCCGCCTCCTCCGCACTGGCGCGGGGCAGCACCAGCGTGCGCCGCGCACCTCCCCGCTGCAGCGCCAGCGCCATGGCCAGCGCG
This sequence comes from Pseudomonadota bacterium, assembly GCA_041192465.1. Lineage (GTDB taxonomy): Bacteria > Pseudomonadota > Gammaproteobacteria > Burkholderiales > Burkholderiaceae_C > Sphaerotilus. The sequence continues at coordinate 7,228 of JBEEMX010000038.1, forward strand.
CCCCGCACCGGCCGCAGATCGCCCGCCAGCGACAGCTCGCCGGCCAGCTCCAGCGTTTCCAGCGCGGCCGGGTCGATGTGGCCCGCCGCGGCGAGGATGCCCAGCGCGATCGGCAGGTCGAATCGGCCTCCTTCCTTGGGCAGATCCGCGGGTGCCAGGTTCACGGTGATGCGCTTGTTGTGTGGAAACTCCAGTCCGCTGTTGTGCAGCGCGGCCCGCACCCGCTCGCGGGACTCCTTGACTTCGGTGTCCGCGAGGCCGACGAGGGTGAAGCTGGGCAGGCCGTTGGCGAGGTGGACCTCGACGGTCACCTCCGGGGCTTGCAGGCCGAGCAGGGCGCGGCTGTGGACGATCGCGAGTGACATGGTGGTGCGTGTCCGGGTCGGAACGGTGCGGTGGAGGGGCGACCCCGCCCATTCTGCGCAGGTCCGCACGGTTAGGAACTCACCCTGATGGGGGAGATGCACCAATATCGTGCGCATGCGGGACACCATCCCGGTGCATCGGCGGTGCTGCGCGCGCTTGGAGGGCGGTCACGGGATGTTTCCAGTGGTGGCACGGAAGATGCAGAAGGCGGTGGGTATTCCTTCCAAGATCAACCAGTCAGAGCAACCAGGAGCCACCATGAAAATGGTCACCGCCATCATCAAGCCGTTCAAGCTGGATGAGGTTCGAGAAGCCCTCAGCAGCATCGGCGTGCAGGGCATCACCGTCACCGAGGTCAAGGGCTTCGGGCGCCAGAAGGGCCACACCGAGCTGTACCGCGGTGCCGAGTACGTCGTCGATTTCCTGCCCAAGGTCAAGGTCGAAGCGGCAGTGGACGACGCGGTGGTGGACCGCGTGATCGAGGCCATCGAAACCGCCGCACGCACCGGCAAGATCGGTGACGGCAAGATTTTCGTCACGTCGCTGGAGCAGGTGCTGCGCATCCGCACGGGCGAGACCGGCAAAGACGCGCTCTGATTGCGCGCGCTTTCACCAGACAAACACGATACGACACGAGGCAACCATGTTTAGAAAATTGTTCGTCGGGCTGGTCTTCGGACTGGCCTTGCTGGGATTCGCCGAGTTGGCGATTGCGCAGGACGCTGCAGCGTCTGCGCCGGCAGCCGCTTCGGCTGTCGAGATGGCTGCTGCGGTGGCCACTGCTGCGTCTGACGTCGCCGCCGCTCCCGCACCGAAGATCGACAAGGGCGACTCGGCCTGGATGATGCTGTCCACGCTGCTGGTCATCCTGATGACGGTGCCGGGTCTGGCGCTGTTCTACGGCGGCCTGGTGCGCTCGAAGAACATGCTGTCGGTGCTGATGCAGGTGATGGTCACGTTCTCGCTGATCGTGGTGCTGTGGTTCGTCTACGGCTACAGCCTGGCGTTCACCGAAGGCAATGCGTTCATCGGTGGCTTCGATCGCCTGTTCATGAAGGGCATCTGGGACAACGTCGCCGGCACCTTCGCGCCTGCGGCCACGTTCAGCAAGGGTGTCTACATCCACGAGATCGTGTTCGCCGCCTTCCAGGCGACGTTCGCCGGCATCACCTGCTGCCTGATCGTCGGCGCCTTCGCCGAGCGCATCAAGTTCTCGGCCGTGCTGCTGTTCATGGTGCTGTGGTTCACCTTCAGCTATGCGCCGATCGCGCACATGGTCTGGTTCTGGATGGGCCCGGACGCCTACGCCAACAAGGACGTGGTCGATGCAATGAACGCCAAGGCCGGTCTGGTCTGGCAGTGGGGTGCGCTGGACTTCGCCGGCGGTACCGTGGTGCACATCAACGCGGCCGTGGCCGGTCTGGTCGGCTCCTACATGGTGGGCAAGCGCGTCGGCTACGGCCGCGAAGCGTTCACGCCGCACTCGCTGACGCTGACCATGGTCGGTGCCGCGCTGCTGTGGGTGGGCTGGTTCGGCTTCAACGCCGGCTCGGCGCTGGAAGCCAACGGCTTCGCCGCACTGGCGTTCATCAACACCTTCCTGGCGACCGCGGCTGCGGTGCTGGCCTGGTCGATGGGTGAGGCGCTGATGAAGGGCAAGGCCTCGATGCTGGGCGCTGCGTCCGGCGCCGTGGCGGGTCTGGTGGCGATCACCCCGGCGGCCGGCAATGTCGGCATCCTGGGTGCGCTGATCATCGGTGCGCTGGCTGGCTTCGTCTGCCTGTGGGGCGTGCATGGCCTCAAGCGCATCCTCAAGGCCGACGACTCGCTGGACGTGTTCGGTGTCCACGGCGTCGGCGGCATCCTGGGTGCGCTGCTGACGGGCGTGTTCAATTCGCCGAACCTGGGTGGCCCGAGCGCCGTGGCCGACTGGGTGACCGTGGGCATGATCGCCCCGGACGCCTACTCGATCGCGGGCCAGGTGTGGATCCAGGCCAAGGCCGTGCTGCTGACCGTGGTGTGGTCGGGCGTGGTCTCGGTGGTTGCCTACAAGATCGTGGATCTGGTGATCGGCCTGCGCGTGCCGGAAGACGACGAGCGCGAAGGTCTGGACATCACCTCGCACGGTGAAACTGCCTACGCCAAGTGATCACTTTCTGCTGATCGCCCTGAAAGGGGCCGCCTTCGGGCGGCCCCTTTTGTTTTGGCGCTGCACCCGCATGTGAAGACCTTCCTAGAATGGCCCCCATTCCCTTTCACCGCGCAGGTCGTCCACCATGGTTCCCCATCTCGTCACCGCACTGACCGGCCCGATCAACGAGCTAGAAGCCCGCATCCTCGACTCGATGCCCGCCATCGAACGCTGGTTCCGCCTGGAGTGGATGGAGCACACGCCGCCGTTCTACACCTCGGTCGATGTGCGCAACGCCGGCTTCAAGCTGGCGCCGGTCGACACGAACCTGTTCCCCGGCGGCTGGAACAACCTGACCCCGGAGATGCTGCCGCTGGCGGTGCAGGCGGCGATGGCGGCGATCGAGAAGATCTGTCCGGAGGCCAAGAACCTGCTGCTGATCCCCGAGAAGCACACCCGCAACACCTTCTACATGACCAATGTGGCGCGGCTGGTGCAGATCTTCACGCAGGCGGGGCTGAACGTGCGGCTGGGCTCGCTGGATCCGGAGATCAAGGCCCCGACCACCTTCGAGCTGCCGGAAGGGGACTCGCTCACGATCGAGCCCTTGCTGCGCACCCAGCGCCGCCTCGGCCTGAAGAACTTCGATCCCTGCACCATCCTGCTCAACAACGACCTGTCGGCGGGCATCCCGTCGGTGCTGGAAGGGCTGCACGAGCAGTACCTGCTGCCGCCGCTGCACGCAGGCTGGGCCGTGCGCCGCAAGACCAACCACTTCCAGGCGTATGAAGAGGTCGCCAAGAAGTTCTCCAAGCTGATGGGCATGGACCCGTGGCTGATCAACCCGATGTTCAGCCAGTGCGGTGAGGTGAACTTTGCGGAGGGGTCGGGCATCGAGTGCGTGCAGACCAATGTGGATGCCCTGCTGGGCAAGATCCGCCGCAAGTACAAGGAATACGGCATCAACGAGAAGCCGTTCGTGATCGTCAAGGCCGACAACGGCACCTACGGCATGGGCATCATGACCGTGCGCGACGCCAAGCAGCTCGACGAACTCAACCGCCGCACGCGCAACAAGATGAGCGTGATCAAGGATGGGCAGGAGGTCACCGAGGTGATCATCCAGGAGGGGGTGCCGACCTACGAGCGCATGAACGACGCGGTGGCCGAGCCAGTGGTCTACATGCTCGACCGCTATGTGGTGGGTGGCTTCTACCGCGTCCATGCTGACCGCGGCATCGACGAGAACCTCAACTCGCCGGGCGCGCAGTTCATTCCGCTGGCATTCGCCGAGAGCAACCACCTGCCGCGCCAGGGCACCAAGCCGGGCGCGAGCGCACCGAACCGGTTCTACATGTATGGGGTGGTCGCGCGTCTGGCCATGCTGGCGGCCAGCTACGAGCTGGAGGCGACCGACCCGGATGCCGAGGTCTACGACTGACGCGCCGCCCTGCGGATATTCGCGCTGGGGGAGTTGACATGATTTCCCCGGTCTGACATACTCTTAGGCTCTTCTGGCTTGCACGCGTGCCTAGCCGCATGTGGTGCAATCTGGCTCCGCCCCAAACGCAACCGCTTGGTGAGTTCTCACCTGGTCGTTGTGACGGGCCCAAGACTGACCGCGAGCGGTGGCCGAGTGGGGCTATCAGCGCGGGATAAGTTGGGGATTCGACATGATCCAAATGCAATCGCGACTCGACGTCGCGGACAACACCGGTGCGAAGTCCGTCATGTGCATCAAGGTGCTTGGCGGTTCTAAGCGTCGTTACGCCGGTATCGGCGACGTGATCAAGGTCAGCATCAAAGAAGCTGCACCGCGTGGTCGCGTCAAAAAGGGCGAAGTTTATAACGCGGTGGTCGTTCGCACGGCCAAAGGCGTTCGTCGTCAAGACGGCTCGCTCGTCAAGTTCGATGGCAATGCAGCCGTGCTGCTCAATGCCAAGTTGGAGCCGATCGGCACCCGCATCTTCGGCCCGGTGACGCGTGAACTGCGTACCGAGCGCTTCATGAAGATCGTGTCCCTGGCTCCGGAAGTGCTCTAAGCCGACTGCGAAGGACAGGCCATGAACAAGATTCGCAAAGGCGACGAGGTCATCGTGCTGACCGGTCGCGACAAGGGCAAGCGCGGTGCGATTTCGCTGCGCGTTGATGAAGACCATGTGGTGGTCGATGGCATCAACGTGGTGAAAAAGCATGTGCGTCCGAACCCCCTGAAGGGCACGACCGGCGGCATCGTTGACAAGACCATGCCGATTCACCAATCGAATGTGGCGATCTTCAACCCCGCGACCGGCAAAGCCGACCGCGTGGGCATCAAGCTTCTGGCTGACGGCAAAAAAGTGCGCGTCTTCAAGTCCAGTGGCGAAGAGATCAAAGCCTGAGGCGGGAATTCGAGATGGCTCAACAACAAGCTCAAGCCCGTCTGCAAGCGTTCTATCGCGAGAAGGTCGTTCCTGACCTGATGCAGAAATTCGGCTACACGTCGGTCATGGAAGTGCCGCGTTTCGAGAAGATCACCTTGAACATGGGTGTCTCCGAAGCGGTGTCGGACAAGAAGGTCATGGACCACGCCGTCGGCGACCTGACCAAGATTGCCGGCCAGCGTCCTGTCGTCACCAAGTCCCGCAAGGCCATCGCCGGTTTCAAGATCCGCGAAAACGTGCCTATCGGCTGCATGGTGACCCTGCGTGGTGTGCGCATGTTCGAATTCCTGGACCGTTTCGTGACGATCGCGCTGCCGCGCGTTCGTGACTTCCGCGGTATCTCGGGACGTTCGTTCGACGGTCGCGGCAACTACAACATCGGCGTCAAAGAACAGATCATTTTCCCCGAAATCGAATACGACAAGGTGGATGCTCTGCGTGGTCTGAACATCAGCATCACGACGACGGCCAGTACCGATGACGAGTGCAAGGCGCTGCTCACGGCCTTCCGTTTCCCGTTCAAGAACTGAGGCCCCCATGGCAAAAGTCTCTCTCATCCAGCGCGAAGAAAAGCGCGAGAAGCTGGTGGCCAAGTACGCCAAGAAGTACGCGGAACTGAAGGCCATCATCGACGACAGCAACAAGTCGGAAGAAGAGCGCTACATGGCGCGTCTGGCTCTGCAGAAGCTGCCCCGCAATGCCAACCCGACCCGTCTGCGTAGCCGCTGCGGGATCACGGGCCGTCCGCGCGGTACCTTCCGCAAGTTCGGTCTGGCGCGCAACAAGATTCGTGAACTGGCCTTCCGAGGCGACATCCCCGGTGTCGTCAAGGCGAGCTGGTAAGCCGGCCCCAGGGCACGAACAGGAGTTATTCCATGAGCATGAGTGATCCTATCGCCGACATGCTGACCCGCATCCGCAACGCGCAGATGGTCGAGAAGGCCAGCGTAGCGATGCCAGCGTCCAAATTGAAGGCTGCCATTGCGCAAGTCCTCAAGGACGAGGGTTACATCGACGGTTTCGCAGTCA
>JBEEMX010000039.1:0-13076 GCA_041192465.1 Pseudomonadota bacterium
CAAACCCGCTGCCAGTCCAGATTGGCCCGCGCGAACATCGCCTTCAGTTCCCCCTTCTCGGCCAGTCCGTTCAGGCCGGCCTGCAAGGCTTCGGCGAGGTCGGTGGCATCCTTCTTGACCGCCATGCCGACAGCCCAGCCGTCCCGGGGCGCCCGCGGCATCGGAATCGGCGCAATCGCGAAGCGCGGATCGCCGCGCAGCACCGACTCGATCTCCGAGCGCATGCCGGCCGCCGCGGCCACCTCGCCGCGCTGCAGCATCTGTGCAGCTGCGACGCCATCGGGGATCTTGGTGATCAGCTTCTCGCTCAGGGCGCCCGAATCCGCGCCGAGCATCAACCAGCCCGCCAGCGACAGCCCCGGCACCGCCGAGCGCACCGCCCGCAGCGGCTCCAGCGAGTCGAGCGTCGGCAGTTTCGACAGGTCACGGGCGACCACCACCCGCTCGCGCCAGTAGGGACCGAAGATGCTGACGCGCGGGTTGTCCTGCATCAGCGGCCGCTCGACCGGCACATGCAGCAGCACATCGGCCGGGCCGTAGCCGAGGTAGTGGCCCTTCCAGACCATGTTGCGCAGGTCGTCGTTCATGTTGTCGTCGGCCGGGAACGGCAGCAGCGACACCTCGACGCCCAGCGCGCCGGCCAGCGCCTTGGCCAGCTCGATCTCGATGCCCTGGCCCTTGACATGGAAGGGAGGCAGGTCGTTGTACAGGCCGACGCTCAACCGGCCGCGCTCGCGCACCTTGGTGAGCGCGGACTTGTCCTGTGCGCTGGCGCTGCCGACACCCAGCAGGCCGCCAAGCGTGCCAATCGCCAGTGCGGAGGTTTTGCCGAGGAAGGTACGGCGATCGGCCGGCTTGTCGTGGGAAGGGTGCATGGGTGTCGGTCTCCGGGTGCGTCGATCAGGGCAGCGGCTTTTCGCGGCGGGTTTCCAGATAGGCCTTGAGGGCCCACATGGCTTCCTGGCTGATCATGCCTTCGAAGGGGGGCATGTAGACCGCGCCGTTGCGGACCTTGCCGTGGCGGACGCTGTTCAGGTAGTACTCGTCCATTTCCTTGACGCAGGCGTTGCGCTTCTTGTCGTCCTTGACGCTGACGCAATCATTGTCGAGCTTGCGCAGGTCCGGGGCGATGCCGCCGGAGATGGCTTCCAGACCGTGACAGCGGGCGCAGTTCTGGTTGAAGGCTGACGAGCCGATGGCGACCGCCTTGTCGTTCTTGCGGTACGGGTTTTCAGCGCGCCAGTCGGCACCCAGTTGTGGCAGGCTGGTCGTGTCCACAGCCTGCGGGGTCACGTCGCCGTGGGCCATGGCCGAACCGCCAGCCACGGCACAGAAAGCGGCCAGGATTGCTGCGCGGAAGAGGTTGCCTCGTGCCATTCTTGTCTCCAGAGGGGGTTTTCAAAAGGGGTTGGCATCGTTTCTGCAATCGCTGTGCCAAGCACGGTCAGTGCCGCCGATGCCACGCTGAAACAAGGGTCTGTCCGGAGGTGGTACGCCTCGGTTGCTTCTAAATTGCGCGGCAGTGGCTCGGAATACCCTCTGCTGTGACAAGGCAACGAACTGGGTGTGCGAATAGATGACAGTGGCCGACGGGTGACAATGGGTCGCTCGCCCCCTCGGATGAGATGACAGGAGACAAGACCATGGCAGGCCCCTACACACCGGCTTCGGCTGGCATCCGCTTGCGTGCAGCACAGGGCGACGCACGCCGGCCGATCGCGTCGGCGCTGCCGCTGGACCACAGCCATGTCTCGAAGATCGACAACTCGCACGAACGCTGCGCAGCCCTCGGCCTGTCGCGCATCGAGCGGCTGGACTTCTCGCCGCTGGGCCGCACGGATCTCGTCGTGGCGCGCGAGCGCAACCAGCGCCTGTACGCCCACGCCGCGCCCGTCATGGAGATGCTGCACGAGCAGATCGTCAACAGCGACTCGATGGTGGTGCTGTGCGACGCCACCGGCACGATCATCCACTCCATCGGCGACCACGACTTCCTGAACCGCGCCTCCAAGGTCGCCCTGCAGCCCGGCGTGAACTGGTCCGAGCAGGCCAAGGGCACCAACGCCGTCGGCACCGCGCTGATCGAGGAGTCGCCCACGCTCGTCCATGCCGACGAGCACTACATGCACGCCAACCACTTCCTGACGTGCTCGGCCGCTCCGATCCTCGATCCGCGCGGCAACATCCTCGGCGTGCTCGACGTGTCGGGCGACCAGCGTACCTACCACCAGCACACGATGGGCCTGGTGAAGATGTCGGCGCGGATGATCGAGAACCACTGGCTCACCGACGACTACCGCAACGTGATGCGGCTGCACTTCCACAGCCGGGTCGAGTTCATCGGCACGCTGATGGAGGGCATCCTCGCCGTCAGCCAGGACGGCAAGCTCGTCGGTGCCAACCGCGGCGCGCTGGAGCAACTGAGCCTGAGCGGCGCTGCGTTGCGCATGCACTCGCTGTCCACCCTGTTCGGCACCAGCGTGTCGGCGCTGGTCGATCGCTTCCGCTCCCCGCTGGCGCAGCCGCAGCCGGTCGAGCTGTCCAACGGCCGGCAGTTCCACGTCTACGCCCGCTTCAACTGGCCCGTGTGGCACGGCATGGAAAGCAGCGTGCCGGTCAGCGAAGTCACGCCGGTGAGCGAGGCCCCGAGTGCGGGTCCGGCACCCGCGGCCGCCCGCGAGCCGGTGGCCCGCAGCAGTGCCGTGTCCGGTGAGCGGGCGGGTCTGTCTAGCCTGATCACCGGCGACGCGCAGGTCGGCACCCTCGTGGACAAGATCCGCCGCGTCATCAACCGCGACATCCCCATCCTCATCCTCGGCGAGACCGGCACCGGCAAGGAGCTGCTCGCCCGTGCCATCCACCAGGACTCCGAGCGTGCCCGCCAGCCCTTCGTGGCAGTGAACTGTGCCTCCATCCCCGAAACGCTGATCGAGGCCGAGCTGTTCGGCTACGAGGAGGGCGCTTTCACCGGTGCGCGGCGCAAGGGGGCGGTCGGCAAGATCGTGCAGGCCAATGGCGGCACGCTGTTTCTCGACGAGATTGGCGACATGCCGCTGACCTTGCAGGCGCACCTGCTGCGCGTGTTGCAGGAGCGCCAGGTCACCCCGCTGGGCAGCGCCAAGGCGGTGTCGGTGGACGTGATGCTGGTCTGCGCCACGCACCGCAACCTGCGCGAGATGATCGAGCAGAAATCCTTCCGCGAGGATCTGTACTACCGGCTCAATGGTCTGGCCGTGCGCCTGCCGCCGCTGCGCGAGCGCAGCGACCTGATGCCATTGGTCGAGCGCATCCTGGAGCGCGAGAACCCGGACCGCCGCCTGCGCCTGAGCCCGGACGTGTTGCGCCTGTTCCAGGGCTACCACTGGCCGGGCAATGTGCGCCAGCTCTTCAATGTGCTGCGCACCGCCAGCGTCATGGCCGCCGGTGACACGACCATCACCCGCGACCACCTCTCGGACGATTTCATCGAGGACGCTCGCCACGCCTCGGTGCAGCGCCCGGCGGTGGTGGCTGCGGCACCAGAACCGGATCCGGTGGCGCAGCGCGCAGCCGTGGCGGAGGTGTCGGCCGCAGCGGCGCCCGCAACTGCTCCGTTCCCGGCCCATGACCAGGCGGGGCGATCGCTGGAGGACATCGAGCTGCAGTCGATCCAGCGTGCCGTGGATGCTGCGGGCGGCAACATCTCCGTCGCTGCCAAACAACTCGGCATCAGCCGCAACACCATCTACCGCAAGCTGCGCTGGAAGACGCCGCGCTGAGCGGCGTCGGGCGCACTACCAGCGGGCTTCGGCTTCGCGCCAGGCATGCTGCCAGTTGAGCTGGTGGCGCGCGCTCCGGTTGACCGCCTCGGACATGCCCGGTAGCGCGGGCGCTGGATCGGACTCCGGCGTTCCCCGCGCTTGCGCTTCGTCGATGGCCCTGCGCAGCGTTGCCAGGTAATGCCGGTGTTCGCTGGGTGCCGTGGTGGGCTGCACCGGACCTTGCTCAGGGATCCAGCGTGTTGCATCACTGCCTGCACCCTGCATGTCCACGACGTGCTGTTCCATCTGTTGCCATGCCCGCTCCAGATGCGCGGAATCCGCATCGCGCAGGTCCGGTGCGCCGTCGGCCCAGAGCAGGCCGTGGGCGGTGCTCAGGTGCGCACGCGGCAGAGACCAGAGCGTGACCGTGGTGCTGTCCGAGCGTTCCAGGCGCTGCCAGCGCAGCGGCCCGAGCGTCCCATGGTCGCCGTGCAGCAGGTGCCGGGGCAGGGCGATCGTGGCCCTGCCGAGGTCACCCGCCGAGGTGCCCAGTCGCAGTCGCAGCCGCTCGATGCAGCGCGGGCAGCGTTCCTGCATCGCCGCGGCCACATCGGCGTGTGCCCAGCGCCGCGCCCTCGGCAATCCGGCCTGACCCAGCACCAGTTCCGGCCGTGGCCACGGCGCCACGACATCGGTGACACGGCGGCCGGTGGCGTGCTGCAGCGCGCAGTCCAGCGCCTGTGCATAGGCGACCGACGGCCCGCTCCCGATCAGCCACAGCCGCGCCCCGTCGCGCACTGCCAGCAGGTTGGACACCGCGCCGTGGTTGGCCGGGGTGGTGTCGCCCTCCGCGCCGTGGACCAGCCAGGCACCAGGGGCGAGCGACAGTACCCGGACGACCGGCCCGCGGCACGCCGGACCTGCGTGCACCACACCGGCCAAGGTGATCAGAGCGGCCTGCAAGCCGCGCTGCGCGGCAGTTGTCCAGTTCCGTGGCATTCGGGTTATCACTGTGTCATGGTTGAGGCGGCGTTGTTCCGCATTGGAACAACTGGGCTGTAACGGGGGTGCAGCGGGGGAGCAGCAGCGCGCTGCAAGAGCCGAACTATCGGGATCAGCCTTCGGCATGGCTCTTGCAAAAACCGGACGAAACGACTGTATGCAGTCGCGTGTTCAATGTGAGGACCATGAGGGGGGACTTCATGAAACTGGTTGTACTCAAGGGCGGGGACGAAGCGGTGCCGTTGACGCAGTGTGCCCGTACCGTGCTGGCATCGACGCGCACGCCGGGCGCTGTCGCCCTGTCGGGGGATGGGCTGCACTGGGTGCTCATCAACGTTTCGCCCTCGGTGGCCACGCAGTTGTCAACCGACGCTCGGCTGCTGCGGCATGCCGGGCTGCCGGATGCCGCCGTGCGGGCCGTCGTGCTGACGGATGCGCAGGTGGACCATGTCACCGGCCTGCTGAGCCTGCGCGATGGGGCACCGATCCATCTCTATGCCACACCGGCCGTGTTCGAGGAGCTGACGCACGCGCTGCCTGTGCTGCCGCTGCTGGAGCATTACTGCGGCGTGCAGTGGCACGTCATCCCGGTTGCCGGCGAATCGCGCGAGGCGGTGTTCCAGATCGAGGGTCAGCCGACGCTTGAATTCACCGCCATCGCCACCGACGGCCCTTTGCCGCGCCATGCGGCGCAGCCGGCGTCGGCCGAGGTGGGTGAGACCATCGGGCTGGCCGTGCGCGATCTGGTGACCGGGCAGCGGTTTTTCTGCGCACGCAGTCTGGCCGCGGCCGGCTTCGAGGCGGTGGAGTGGATGCAGCAAGCCGACTGCCTGCTGCTCGGCGACGACCGCGTTGACGCCTGGCCCGACGATTCCGAGTCGGGCGTGGCAGGCCGGGGCATGTTCGCGCAGCTTGACCGGGTTGGCGCACGCCGCAAGGTGCTGATGGCCATGCCGGAGTGGGACGCCGGGTCGGGCCGACCGGCGGCGGATCTGGCCCGGCACGGCGTCGAACTGGCTGCGGACCGGATGGAAATCAACCTTTGAACAGCGGTTGGGCGGTGCCTGAATGGAGCACTCGGGCGCCGGATCTTGGTGTAAATCCGGGCACGACGCCCGGACCCTGGGCCTGTACAACCCGGGCTGTGATGAATTCCACTGCTCCCTGCCTGCCGCCATGCTGCGACTCCACGGTCTGACCAAGCGTTATGGCGACCGCACGGCGCTGGCCGGCCTGACCTTGGCGCTGCCGGCCGGCCAGTTCGTCGCGCTGCTCGGCCCGAACGGCGCCGGCAAATCCACGCTGTTCCAGGTGCTTACGGGCCTGTTCGTCGCCGATGAAGGTGAGGTCGAGGTGGCCGGCCAGTCGCTGCGGCATTCGGCGGTGCGGGCGCTGCGCGACATTGGCGTCGTGTTCCAGCAGATGTCGCTGGACCTGGACCTGTCGGTCGAGCGCAACCTGCGTTTTCACGCCGATCTCCATGGCCTGCCACGCGCCGTCACCACCGAGCGGTTGGTCGAAGGCTGCCGCGCACTCGGGTTGGAGAAGGATCTGGCCCGCCCGGTGCGCGAGTTGTCCGGCGGCAACCGGCGCAAGGTGGAGCTGGTGCGCGCCCTGCTGCACCGGCCCAAGGTGGTGCTGATGGACGAGCCGACCGTGGGGCTGGACCCGAAATCGCGCCACGACCTGCTCGCGGCGATCCGGGCCGACGTGGCCGCACGGGGCACGACTGTGCTGTGGGCGACCCACCTCGTCGAGGAAGCCGAAGCCGCGGACCGCGTGGTCGTGCTGCACCGCGGCAAGCTGCTGGCCGATGGCACCCCCGCCGAGGTGACGGCCGCCCTCGGTGGCGATCGGCTCGAAGCCGCCTTCATCCGCGCCACCGACACGCCGCCGCCCTCCAACGCTCCGAAGACGACCCCATGACGAACGTTCCTTGCCTGGTTCCCTGCCTTCCCCGCCTGGCCACGCTGGCTCTGGCCGGTGCATTGTTGTCGCCGCTGGTGCAGGCGCAGACCGCCTACGTGTCCAGCGAGAAGGACCACAACCTGACCGTGATCGACCTGAAGACGCAGGCCGTTACCGGCACGGTGCCCACCTGCAAGCGCCCGCGCCACCTGCAGGTCACCCCCGACGGCAAGAGGCTGCTGGTCGCGTGCGGCGAATCGAACGCCGCCGACGTGATCGACCTGGCCACGCGCAAGTCGGTCGGCCGGCTGGCGATCGGCGAAGACCCCGAGGCGTTCGACCTGTCGCCAGATGGCAAGACGCTCTACATCTCGCAGGAGGACGACGCCGCGCTCGGTTTCTTCGACATCGCCAGCGGCAAGTTCACCCGCACCGTCGAGGTCGGCAAGGAGCCGGAGGGCGTCAAGGCATCGCCCGACGGCAAGCTGGTCTGGGTCACTTCCGAGGTGGCGAACATGGTCCACGTCATCGACACCGCCACCGGCAAGGTCATCAAGAACGTCAAGGTTGGCAAGCGCCCGCGCCGCCTTGCGCTGACACCGGATGGCAGCCAGCTCTGGGTCACCAACGAGATGTCGGCCAGCGTCAGCATCCTCTCGACCAAGGACTGGTCGGTGATGGACACGGTGAAGTTCGAGGTCAAGGGCGCCCGCAGCACCGACATCACCCCCGTTGGCATCACGATGACCCGCGACGGCAAGCAGGCGTTCGTGGCGCTGGGCCGGGCAAACCACGTCGCGTTCGTGGATGTGGCGAGCCGCAAGACGACGGCGCTGGCGCTGGTGGGCAAGCGGGCGTGGAACGTGACGCTGGACAAGGCGGAAAAGCAGTTGCTGGTGGTCAACGGTCTGTCGGATGACGTGACGCTGGTCGATGTGGCGAGCGCGAAGGCGGTCAGGAGCCTGCCGGTGGGGCGCGTACCGTATGGCGCGGTGATCGTCGAATGAAGCGCCTGCACGTCGTCATGCTGCTGGCGTGCGCGGGTGTGGCGACCGCCCACGCGGCCACCTTCAAGCTGACCTTGCTGGTGCCCGCCGACGACACCCGCCTGGAGCGCAGCCGCACCGAGCGCGCCTACTTCGGCCACCCCGGCGGTCCGGCGGCGGACGGCTTGCAGGTGGCGCTGAAGGAAGCGAAGTTCGAGCTGGACGCGGCCGGCGCGGCGCTGACGCTGGAGACCGTGCCGGTGGCGAACGCGGCGGCGGCGAAGGACGCGGCGCTCAAGGCGGAGAAGGGCGGGGCGGCGGTGTTGCTGTCCGACTTGCCCGGCGACTGGACGCTGGCGGCGGTCGATGCCGTGAAGCTGCCGGTGCTCAATCTCGGTGATGCCAGCGACCGGCTGCGCGAACAGGACTGCCGCCCGCGCCTGCTGCACCTGCTGCCGAGCGAGCGCATGCGCACCGATGCCTTGGCGCAGACGCTGGCGGCGGCGCGCTGGGGCCAGGTGCTGCTGTTGACCGGCACTACGCCGCTTGACGCGCAGCGCAGCGCCACGGCGCAGGCGTCGATCAAGCGGTACGGCCTGAAGCTGGTCGCAGCCAAGCCGTTCAAGCTCTCGGGCGATCCGCGCGAGCGGGATCTGGCGAACCTGAAGCTGCTCACGGGCAACGCGACCTACGACGTGGTCTGGGTGGTGGACAGCGACGGCGAGTTCGCCCGCACGCTGCCGTACCGGACCAGCCTGCCGCGCCCGGTGGTGGGCGATGCGGGGCTGGCGGCGCTGGCGTGGTCGGCGCAGTTCGAGCGGTTCGGCGCGCCACAGGTCTCGCGCCGCTTCACCAAGGCGACTGGCCGCCCGATGACCGCGCACGACTGGGCGGCCTGGATGGCGGGCAAGGCCATCGTCACGGCCGCCACGGAAGTCCCCAAAGGCCCGGCTGCCGCGCTCGCCAAGGCGCTGACCGACCTCGAATTCGACGGATCCAAGGGCACGCCGATGAGCTTCCGGGCGTGGGACGGCCAGTTGCGCCAGCCGATGCTGTTGACCGACGGGCAGGGCGTCGTCGCGATGGCGCCGGTCGAGGGCGTGCTGCACCCGAAGAACAACCTCGATACCCTCGGCGCAGACGCCCCCGAGAAACTCTGCAAGGTGGCGCGTCCATGAACCTCGGCCACGCCCTGCAGGCCATGCGCGCCATCGTCTGGCGCGAGATCGCCAAGTTCTCGCGCCAGACCGGGCGGCTGGTGTCGGCGCTGGTGCGACCGCTGCTGTGGCTGGCGGTGTTCGCGGCCGGGTTCCGCAACGTGTTCGGCCTGGCGATCGCCGAGCCGTATGACACCTACATCGCCTATGACGTGTACATCGCGCCGGGGCTGATCGGCATGGTGCTGCTGTTCAACGGGATGCAGTCCAGCCTGGCGATGGTCTACGACCGCGAGATGGGGCTGATGCGCCTCTTGCTGACAGCGCCGCTGCCGAGGCCGTGGATCCTGTTTTCCAAGCTCACCGCCACCGCCGTGCTGTCGCTGGCGCAGGCGCTGGCCTTCGTCGTGATCGCCTGGGCAATCGGCACCGAGCTGCCGCTGATCGGGCCGCAGACGCCGCACCTGCTGTTCGCGGCGGTGTGCGCGTCGCTGATGCTCGGGGCGCTCGGGTTGCTGCTGAGCGTCCACATCAAGCAGCTCGAAAACTTCGCCGGCACGATGAACTTCGTGATCTTCCCGATGTACTTCATGTCCACCGCGCTTTACCCGCTGTGGAAGCTGGAGGAGTCGGGCGCCGGCTGGGTCTACCAGATCGCGCGCTTCAACCCGTTCACGCACGCGGTCGAGTGGATGCGCTACGCGATGTACGGCAAGGACGCCGGGATGTCGCCGTGGATCGTGCTCGGGACACTGGCGCTGTGTTTTGCGCTGGCGAGCTGGGGCTATGACCCGCAGCGGGGGTTTGGTGCATTGACCAAACGGGGTGGTGGCGGCGGTGGAGGTCCGGCATGAAGGCATTGACACGGCTGTGGCGCAGCGCGGGCGGGCCGGGCGAGGTCAACGAACCGCTGCTGCTCGAATGGCTCACGCTCGGCGGTCTGCTGGTCTTCGCGACCTGGCTGCTGGGCACACGCGGGGTCTGGCACCTGCTGCTGAGTTCCGACCCGACCGGCCTGACGCTGGTGATCATCGTGGTGTTCGTCGTCTCGACGCTGTGGTGCGGCGGTCGCTCGCGAGAGCTTGAGCGCCAGCGCCGGCTGATGGTGCAGGCCATGTCCATCCGCCACGACAGCCACGAAGGTCTGGTAGGCGTCGAGGGCTGGGCGGCCGAATACTGGTCCGCGCTGGCCGCCGCGCCGCGGGATGCCGGCGCGCCGCTCGACCTGCTGATGGACCAGGCACAAGGCCCGCACCACACGGCGTGGTGGGTCAACGGCATCCAGCTCAAGCTCGGGCTGCTGGGCAAGGTGATCGGTTTCTCGATCCTGGCGATCCAGATCGGCCAGATGCAGAGCTTCGACGCCGCGCAGTCGCAGGACTTGCTGCGCAGCCTGACGTCAGGGCTGGGCGTGGCGCTGCTGACGACGATGGTGGGGCTGGTGGGCAACATCGTGCTGGGGCTGCAACTGACGCGGCTGGACCGCTACGCCGACGCGTTCATCAGCGACTGCCAGCGGGCCGGCCTGACCATTGGCAGCACCACCGGCCGCAGGGGCTGACGCATGGCCACGCGCAGCGGGCGGGGTCGGTCAGGCGGACGGGAGGCCGAGGTCGATCCGTTCTACGACATGTTGTTCAACATGCTGATCGCCTTCGTCTTCTGCTTCATCATCGCCTTGCTGGCGATGAACCCGAAGGCGCTCAAGACCGGCGACATCCCCGCCAAGGCCGAGTACATCGTCACCGTGTCGTGGCCGGACATGAACCCCAACGACATCGACACCTGGGTGCAGGATCCCGGCGGCAACCTCGTCTGGTTCCGCGCCCGCGAGGCTGGGATGATGCACCTCGACCGCGACGACCGCGGGCTGTCGAACGACACCATCGTCGTCAACGGCCAGAAGATCATCAACCCGATCAACCAGGAGGTGGTGACGCTGCGCGGCATCGCCCCCGGCGAGTACACGGTGAACGCGCACTACTACGACACCAAGGACGGCCAGCCGGTGAACGTCACGGTGTCGGTGCTGAAGGTGAATCCGCGGGCCGAGATCGCCTATTACGGACAGGCCACGATCGCGCGCAAGGGCGACGAGGTCACGCTGGTGCGCTTCACCCTGCTGCCTGACGGCAGCGTGGGCAGCGTCAACACACTGCCGCGCACGCTGGTGCAGCGGATGTAGGACTGGAGCGACGGGACATGACACTCGCGGTGGTATTGGGGTTTGTGGTGCTGGCGATGCTGGCCGTGCTGGCGCTGCTGTGGTCGCGCTGGCCGGTCTGGCTCAAGGGTCTGCTGGTGGCCGGCCTCTGCGTGTTCTATTTCTGGGCCGACGAGGCGGTGCACCAGATGTCGGGCTGGCCGAGTTCGGATGGGCTGCCCGAGCGCTTCGTGCTGCTGGCCGCGGTCTTCGAGGAGCCGACCAGCAAGTCGGCGGGCGCCCTGTTCGTCTGGGTCCAGGCGCTGGAGAACGGCAAGCCGACCAAGGCGCCGAGGGCGTATCAACTGCCCTATGCGAAGGACTTGCACGCCCTGCTGAGCGAAGGCATCAAGAAATCCCGCCAGGGCGTGACGCAGATGGGCACCGCCGAACCGAAGGCCGGCAAGCGCGGGTTGAACTGGCTGCGCCCGGGGTCGGACGAACAGAACGTCAAGATCCGCGACCTGCCCGCGCCGCAACTGCCGGAGAAATGATGCGCGCCACCCTTGCCCCGGCTTTTGCCGTCTGCGTGGGCGCGCTGCTGGCTGGCTGCAGCGAGCCGCCCGGCACGTCGCTGTTTCCACTCGATCAGGGCCGCTCCTGGACCTACCGCCTGACCAGCGAGTGGGAGAACAACACCAGCGAGCGCGAGACGGTCGTGCTCCGCAACGAAGGCCGCGACAGCCTCCTCGATTCGGGCGCGGCCTATCGCCGGCGCAGCGACTCGGGCATCGACTACTGGCTGCGCGCTGACGCGACCGGCATCTACCGCGTCGCCACCAAGATGGACGTGGAGGAAGCGCCGAACCTCGATCCGAAGCCGCGCTACGTGCTCAAGGCGCCGATCGCCGTCGGCACGAGCTGGCCGGCATCGACCACGACCTACCTGCTGCGCCGCCGCGCCGACTTCCCGCCCGAGATCCGCCACAGCCACCCGTCGGTCCCGATGGTCTACACCGTCGAGGCGCTGGATCAGCCGGTGGAGACCCCAGCGGGGGCGTTTGCGCACTGCGTCAAGGTGCGTGGCGACGCGAAGCTGAAGCTGTTTTCCGATCCCGTCAAGGGCTGGCAGGACATGCCGCTGACGACGCTGGAGTGGTATTGCCCCGGGGTCGGGCTGGTGCGCGTCGAGCGCAGCGAGCCGGCCAATTCGACCTTTCTGGTGGGTGGCACGATGAAGATGGAACTGATGTCATGGGAATGAATTCATGGAAGTGATGAACCGCCGCCACGCCCTCGGGACGCTGGCGGCAGGCGTGTTCGGGACGCTGGCCGCGCCGGTGATGGCGCAGGCGGCCGAGCGGTTTCCGGCGCGGCCGGTCACGCTGTGGGTGCCGTGGCCGGCGGGGGGCGCGACGGACTTGACGATGCGCTTGCTGGCGGAGATTGCCGGGCGGCACCTGGGCCAGCGCGTGATCGTGGACAACCGCGCCGGGGCGGGCGGCACGCTGGTGATGCCGATCCTGCAGCAGGCCGCCCCCGACGGCTACACCATTGCCCAGGTGCCCCAGCCCGTGCTCCGGGCGCCGCATCTGCAGAAGGTGCTTTGGGATCCGATCCGCGACACGACGCCGATCCTGCAGATTTCGGGCGTGACCTTCGGCGTGGTGGTGCCCGGCGGCAGTGCGCTGAAGACGCTGGACGATGTGTTCGCGTGGGCGAAGGCGCATCCGGGCGAGCTGACGGTGTCGACCAACGGGGTGGGCACGACGCCGCATGTGGTGTTCGACGAGCTGTTCGCCAAACGCGGGCTGAGCTATGTGCATGTGCCGTACAAGGGCACGTCCGAGCAGATGCTGGCGGTGTCGTCCGGGCAGGTGATGGTGGGCATCAACTCCAACGGGTTCGCGCCGTTTGTGGATTCGGGGCGGCTGCGGCTGCTGGTGACGTTTGGCGAGCAGCGCACGAAACGCTGGCCGGCGGTGCCGACGCTGAAGGAACTCGGGCACGGGATCGTCGCCACGTCGCCTTACGGGCTGGTCGGGCCGAGGGGGCTGCCGGCGGGGGTGGTGGCGGTGCTGCACGAGGCGTTCAAGGTGGCGATGAACGATCCGGCGCATGTGGCGGAGCTGGCGAAATA
>JBEEMX010000040.1:0-13037 GCA_041192465.1 Pseudomonadota bacterium
GCCGGCTTGCTCATCCCGTCAGCCTACCTCACCGCTCGACCACCGGCCGGCTGGTCGGGTTGTGCAACAAAGCCCTCCCGCATGCTCAGCCAAGGGGTCGTCGCACCGGGTTCACCGTCATGCTTGCATGGCCGAGCCGCATCACGGTGTTGAGCTTCGGGGGCACCTTCGGAGACGGCATGCGGTTGAGGATGACCGCCGCCTGCTACTCGATGTTTTCAAAGAACAGCTCGGCGGGCGACTGCTGACCCAATCGCATTAGCCGATTGATTGATGCGCTAGGCAGCCGCAAGGTTCGCCGTTCTCGGCTAGGCATTGGGCAAACGTAGAGGTCTTGCTGGAATCGCTTGCGTAAAAAGAAGCGGGCAGCCACCCCATCAGGCCGGCTGCCCGTCACGCCCGGTCAACGCCCGATCAGAACGCGTCCAGCGCCATCGCGCACACCGACTCCGCCCCGCCCACGATCGCATCGCGCAGCCCCGGCACCTTCACCAGAAGGTGCTCCGCATAGAACTGCGCCGTGGTGATCTTGGCCTGCATGAAGGCGACGTCCTCGCCCTCGTTGATGCAATCCTGCGCGGCCAGCAGCGCCCGGCCCATCTGCCAGCCCGCCATCAGGTTGCCGGCCAGCATCAGGTAAGGCACAGAGCCGGCATAGGCCGCGTTCGGGTTGCTGCGGCTGTTGCCGGCGATGAACGCCACCGCATCGAGGAAGGCCAGCCGCGCCGCCGTCAGGTTCCTGGCGAACGACTGGGCCGCCACGCTGTCCCGCGCCGCCAGCAGCGCCTCGGTCTGCTCGATCTGCCCGGCCAGCGCCTTGGCGGTGTGGCCCCCATCGCGCGAAGTCTTGCGCCCCACGAGGTCGTTCGCCTGGATGGCGGTCGTGCCTTCGTAGATGGTGAGGATCCGGGCGTCGCGGTAATACTGCGCCGCGCCGGTCTCCTCGATGAAGCCCATGCCGCCATGCACCTGCACGCCCAGGCTCGTGACCTCCTGGCTCATCTCGGTCGAGTACCCCTTCACCAGCGGCACCATGAACTCGTAGAAGGTCTGGTTGACCTTGCGGGTGTCGGCGTCCGGGTGGTGGTGCGCGGCGTCATACGCAGCACCCGCCACCAGCGCCAGCGAGCGGCAGCCCTCGGTGTAGGCGCGCATCGTCATCAGCATCCGGCGCACGTCGGCGTGGTGGATGATCGCCGCCGCGCCCGGGGTCGAGCCGTCCACAGGGCGCGACTGCACGCGGTCACGGGCAAATTGCACCGCCTTCTGGTACGCCCGCTCGGCCACCGCGATGCCCTGCACACCCACCGCGAAGCGGGCCGCGTTCATCATGATGAACATGTACTCCAGACCGCGGTTCTCCTGGCCCACCAGCGTGCCGATCGCCCCACCGTGGTCCCCGAACTGCAGCACCGCCGTCGGGCTGGCCTTGATGCCGAGCTTGTGCTCGATCGACACGCAGTGCGCGTCGTTGCGGGCGCCGAGGCTGCCGTCGTCGTTCACCAGGAACTTCGGCACGACGAACAGGCTGATGCCCTTCACGCCTTCCGGGGCACCGGCCACACGGGCCAGCACCAGATGGACGATGTTCTCGGCCATGTCGTGTTCGCCGTAGGTGATGAAGATCTTGGTGCCGAAGATCTTGTAGGTGCCGTCGGGCTGCGGCTCGGCCCGGCTGCGCACGGCCGCCAGATCGGATCCGGCCTGCGGCTCGGTCAGGTTCATGGTGCCGGTCCAGCGGCCTTCGACCATCGGCGTCAGGTAGATCGCCTTCTGCGCGTCCGAACCGGCGGTCAGCAGTGCCTCGATCGCGCCGTCCGTCAGCAGCGGGCACAGCGCGAAGCTCAGGTTGGCGCTGTTGATCATCTCGATGCAGGCCGCGCCGATCGCCTTCGGCAAGCCCTGGCCGCCAAACTCCTCTGGGTGCTGCAGGCCCTGCCAGCCGCCTTCACCGAGCTGCTGGAACGCTTCCTTGAAGCCGGGCGTGGTGGTGACGACGCCGTCTTTCCACGACGAAGGCTGCTGGTCACCGATCCAGTTCAGCGGGGCGACCACATTTTCGTTGAACTTGGCGCATTCTTCGAGCACCGCCTGGGCGGTGTCGAGGCCGTGGTCAGCGAACTGGGGGATCTGGGTAAGTTGTTCCAGTCCAGCCAGTTCCTTGAGGCCGAAGAGGAAGTCTTTGACGGGAGCGCGGTAGGTCATTTTCGGGGTCTTTCTTCTGGGGTTCTTGGTCTCGGGGCGGAAAAAAGGCGCCACAACAACCGGTTGGGCGCCTTCGGTGATCCGTGTCAGCAGTGACGACCGAGGGTCACAGCGCCTTCACCAGCTCGGGCACGGCGGTGAACAGGTCGGCTTCGAGGCCGTAGTCGGCGACGGAGAAGATCGGCGCTTCGGGATCCTTGTTGATCGCGACGATCACCTTCGAATCCTTCATGCCGGCCAGGTGCTGGATCGCGCCGCTGATGCCGCAGGCGATGTACAGGCTCGGCGCCACGATCTTGCCGGTCTGCCCGACTTGCCAGTCGTTGGGCGCATACCCCGCGTCCACCGCCGCCCGGCTCGCGCCGAGCGCCGCGCCGAGCTTGTCCGCCAGCGGGATCAGCACTTCATTGAACTTGTCGCTGCTGCCGAGTGCCCGACCACCGGAAACGATGATCTTGGCGGCCGTCAGCTCGGGGCGGTCGTTCTTGGTGACCTCGCGGCCGACGAACTGGCTCTTGCCCGAGTCGGCTACAGCGGCAACGGATTCCACTGCCGCCGATCCGCCCGTGGTCGCTGCGGCGTCGAAGCCCGTCGTGCGCACGGTGATGACCTTCACCGCGTCCGTGCTCTGGACCGTGGCGATGGCGTTGCCGGCGTAGATCGGGCGCTCGAAGGTGTCGGCGCTGATCACCTTGGTGATGTCGGTGAGCTGGGCCACGTCGAGCTTGGCGGCGACGCGCGGGGCGACGTTCTTGCCGCTGGCAGTCGCCGGGAACAGCAGGTGGCTGTAACCACCGGCCACGGCCAGCACCTGCGCGGCGAGGTTCTCGGCCAGACCATCGGCGAGGCTCGCGCCATCGGCGTGCAGCACCTTCGTGACGCCTGCGATCTGCGCCGCGGCAGCCGCAGCACCGGCCGCGTTCGCGCCCGCCACCAGCACATGCACTTCACCGAGTTGCGCCGCAGCGGTCACGGTGTTGAGCGTCGCGCCCTTGATGTGGGCGCCGTCGTGTTCAGCCATAACGAGTACGGATGCAGCCATCTCAGATCACCTTCGCTTCGTTCTTCAGCTTGGCGACCAGCGCCGCCACGTCCGCCACCTTCACGCCCGCGCCGCGCTTGGCCGGCTCGGCGACCTTCAGTGTCTTGATGCGCGAAGTGACATCCACGCCCAGCGCATCGGGCTTGATGACTTCGAGCGGCTTCTTCTTCGCCTTCATGATGTTGGGCAGCGTCACGTAACGCGGCTCGTTCAGGCGCAGGTCGGTGGTGATGATCGCGGGCAGCGACACCGACACCGTTTCCAGGCCGCCGTCCACTTCGCGGGTCACCACGGCGCGGCCGTCCACCACCGCGACCTTCGAGGCGAAGGTGGCTTGCGGCAGATCCGCCAGCGCGGCCAGCATCTGGCCGGTCTGGTTGCAGTCGTCGTCGATCGCCTGCTTGCCCAGGATCACGAGGCCCGGCTGTTCGCGGTCCACCAGCGCCTTGAGCAGCTTGGCCACAGCCAGCGGTTGCAGTTCGTCCGCGCACTCGACCAGGATACCCCGGTCGGCGCCGATGGCCATCGCGGTGCGCAGCGTTTCCTGGCACTGCGTGACGCCGCACGAGACGGCGATGATCTCGGTGACCACGCCCTTCTCCTTCAGACGCACCGCCTCTTCGACGGCGATCTCGTCAAAGGGGTTCATGCTCATCTTCACGTTGGCGATGTCCACCCCCGTGCCATCGGATTTGACGCGGACCTTGACGTTGTAATCGACGACCCGCTTGACGGGTACGAGTGCCTTCATGCGAAGTTCTCCAGTATTGGAATGGATCTGAATACGGACGGCGGGAAAGCAATTCTAGAGGCCGCCCCACGGCGAATTGCGACGGATTGTGGCAGTGCGACCTGCGTCGTCGAAAAAAGCACGATCGTTCGATTTTAACCATTCTTGCCGCACTGCACCATTGGCACGCCCCACTTTTTGCATCAGGGAACACCCGAAGGGGTCACGCAGGCGCTGCTAGACTGGCGCTCCGCATGACGACCCCCGCGCCCTCCTCCGTCCCCCGCATCGGCGTGTTCGACTCCGGGCTGGGCGGCTTGTCGGTGTTGCGATCGATCCGCCAGCGGTTGCCGGACGCCCAACTGCTCTACGTCGCCGACTCGGGCCATGCGCCTTATGGCGAACGCAGCGACGACTACATCTGCGCCCGCTCGCTCGCCATTGCCGAGTTCCTGTTCGGGCAAGGCGCGCAACTGCTGGTCATCGCCTGCAACACGGCCACCGCCGCCGCCGCGACCGCCGTGCGCGCCCGCTATCCCGAGGGGCGCATCGTCGGTGTCGAGCCGGGCCTGAAACCCGCCGCGGCGCTGACCCGCAACGGCCGCGTCGGCGTCATGGCCACCACGGGCACGCTGCGCAGCGAACGCTTTCGCCTGCTCGCTCAAGCGCACACCACCCACATCGACCTGCGCCTGCAAGCCTGCACGGGGCTGGCCGCGGCGATCGAGTCCGGTGAGGTGGACGCCCCCGCCGTGCGCGAGCGGGTCGCCACCCACTGCGCCGCCTTGCGCGAACAGGACGTGGACACCGTGGTCCTCGGCTGTACCCACTATCCCTTCGTTGCCCACCACATCCAGGCCGAGATGGGGCCGGACGTGCGGCTGATCGACACCTCGGACGCGGTGGCGCGGCGCACCGTGGCGCTGGCCGGCGACCTGCCCGCCGTACCGGGATCGGTTGCGACCCCGCACGCCCGCCTGTGGACCACCGGCGACCTCGGCACCTTGCAGGACTTCGTCCACCGCTGGCTCGATTTCCCCTGCACGCTGGCGCCCCTGACGACACCGGCCGACTGACGCGAAAAATCGCCCATTCGCTTATAGTGACCCCGCGATTTGCCAACCAGTTCACGCTTGCCCGTCAGGAGTCCCCGATGCACGCCTCCCGCTTCACCCGCCGCTGTTTCACCGGAACCCTGCTGGCCACCCTCCTGGCCAGTGGTGCCGCCCAAGCCCAGACCGCCGTGCGCGTCGGCTCCAAGATCGACACCGAGGGCTCGCTGCTCGGCAACCTGATCATCCAGGTGCTGGAAGCCGGCGGCATCCGCACCGAGAACAAGGTGCAGCTCGGCAACACCAAGATCGTGCGCGGCGCCCTGACCGCCGGCGAGATCGACATCTACCCCGAGTACACCGGCAACGGCGCGTTCATGTTCTCGGTCGAGAAAGACCCGGCGTGGAAGGACGCCAAGGCCGGTTACGAGAAGGTCAAGGCGCTCGATTTCCAGGCCAACAAGATCGTCTGGCTGGAACCAGCGCCCGCCAACAACACCTGGGCCATCGCCATCCGCAAGGACGTGGCGACCGCCAACAAGCTCAAGACGCTGGACGACATGGGCCACTGGATCGCGGGTGGCGGCAAGTTCAAGCTCGCCGCCTCCGCCGAGTTCATCGAGCGCCCGGACGCCCTGCCCGCCTTTCAGACGGCCTACGGGTTCAAGCTCAAGCAGGATCAGTTGCTGACGCTGGCCGGCGGTGACACCACGGTGACAATCAAGGCCGCGGCCGAACAGACCTCCGGAGTCAACGCCGCGATGGCGTATGGCACGGACGGACCGGTGGCGGCGCTGGGACTGGTGGTACTGGACGACACGAAGGGCGTGCAGCCGATCTATGCGCCCGCGCCGATCATCCGCGCCGAGGTGCTGGAGAAGCACCCGAAGATCCGCGACCTGCTCGCCCCGTTGTTCAGGACGCTGGACGGCCCGACGCTGCAGGCGCTCAACGCCCGCATCGCGCTGGGTGGTGAAGATGCCAAGAAGGTCGCCGCCAGCTACCTGAAGGCCAAGGGTTTCGTCAAGTAAGCCACCCATGCGCGACCGGCTCCGCCATCCGGTGCTGATCGTGCTGCTGCTGGCGGGATTGGCTGCGGCGCTGGGCCTGTCCTTCGTGACCCAGGCGCCGAACCGGCTCCTCTCGGGTGTCGGTGTGCCGCTGGCCGAAGTGGTTGGCGTCGGGGCGCACCGCGCCTGGGCACTGGCGCCCGTGCTGCTGCTGCTGGCGGCGGCCTTTCGCGCACCCGCTGCAGCGCCGACACGCTGGCTGACCCTGCTCGGTGCCACCGGCAGCCTGGCGGGGTTCACCTGGCTGGCTGGCACACACGCCAGCGCCCTGCTGTCCGACGAGCTGCCCTTGGGCCGCACCTCGCTGGGTGGCGCTTACTGGGCACTGGCGGTGCTGTGTGGCCTGGCTGCGGCCGAGGCGCTGCGCGGTTGGTCGAGCCGCGCCGTGCTGTCGCTGGCAGGCGGTGCATGTGTCGCAGTGCCGGTCATCGCACTGGTGTGGCACGGGGATCTCGACGCCCTCTCGCTGCTGAAGGAATACGACAACCGGCAGGATGTCTTCGATGCCGCACTGCAGCGGCATCTGCTGCTGGTGTTCGCGACACTGGTGCCGACTGTGCTGATTGGCGGGCCACTCGGCGTGCTTGCGGCGCGGCGTCCGTCGGTGCAGCCCGCGCTGCTGTCGGCGCTGAACCTGATCCAGACGGTGCCGTCGATCGCGTTGTTCGCGCTGCTCATGGCGCCGCTGGCCGCGATGGCCACCCACTGGCCGGCGCTTGCGCGCTGGGGGGTGAGCGGCATCGGCGTAGCGCCAGCCGTCACGGCGCTGACCCTGTATTCGCTGCTGCCCATCGTGCGCAGCACGATGGCAGGGTTGGGCCAGATCGCGCCGGGCGTGCTCGACGCCGCGCGCGGCATGGGCATGACCCGGGGGCAGATCTTCTGGCGGGTCGAGGTGCCGCTGGCCTGGCCTGTCTGGCTGTCGGGACTGCGGGTGAGCACGGTGCAGACGCTGGGTCTGGCGATGGTGTCGGCGCTGATTGGTGCGGGCGGATTCGGGGCGGTGATGTTCCAGGGGCTGCTGAGCAGCGCGGTGGACCTGGTGCTGCTCGGCGTCGTGCCAGTGGTGGCGCTGGCAGCGGTGACCGATGCCCTGTTCAAGGTGCTCGCGCAGTGGACAACGCAGGGAACGCGATGATCGAATTCCAGCAGGTAGGCAAGTCCTTCGGCGGCCAGGCTGTGGTCGAGGACATCTCGCTCACCATCGCGCAAGGCGAGTTCGCTGTCCTGATCGGCCGCTCTGGCTCAGGCAAATCGACCACGCTGAAAATGGTCAACCGCCTGGTCGAACACGACCGGGGCCGCATCCTGTTCGCTGGACAGGAGATCCGTTCGTTCCAGCCCGAGGAGCTTCGACGCCGCATGGGCTATGCGATCCAGTCGACGGGCCTGTTTCCACACTGGACGGTCGAGCGCAACATTGCCTGTGTGCCGGAGTTGCTGAAGTGGCCGGCGGCGCGCATCCGCGACCGGGTCACCGAGTTGCTAGAACTGCTGCAACTGCCCCCCGATCTCTTCCGGGACCGCTATCCGAACCAGCTTTCTGGCGGCCAGCAGCAGCGTGTCGGCGTGGCCCGCGCGCTGGCGGCAGACCCGGACGTGCTGCTGATGGACGAGCCGTTTGGCGCACTGGATCCGATCACCCGGGAGGCCTTGCAGTCCGAACTCGCCCGCATCCATCAACTGTCCGGCAAGACCATCGTGCTGGTGACACACGACATCGACGAGGCATTGCGACTGGGCAGCCGCATCGTGCTGCTGGACCATGGGCGCATCGTGCAGACAGGAACGCCGCGGCAACTGCTGACGGAGCCGGCCAACGATTTTGTGCGTGACTTCATTGGCCGCAGCGACGCGGGGCTGCGCCTGTTGGCATTGGAAACTGTGGCCAGTCGGATGCGGCACGGGCCGGCTGTGTCAACGACATCCGTGGCATTGCGCAGCGCGGACTCTCTGCGGGAGGCCCTGTCGATGCTGCTTGCGCATGGCGTATCGCACTTGCCCGTGGTCGATGGTGCGGGCCAGTCCTGCGGGCAACTGCACCTGGCCGATCTGGTGCAAGTGCGAGGTGGGCCATGAGGCGACACCGCTGGATGGATCCGCTGCCGTGGGCCCTGCTCCTGCTGGTCGGACTCACGCTGGGCATGCCGGCGCTCAAGCCGCTGTTCGCAGCAGGCTTTCCGGCACTCGACCGCCCGATGTATGAGCAGGACAGCTTTTCGGCACTGATGCTGTCGCACATCGGGCTGGTGGCGGCGTCCAGCCTGGTGTCCGTGCTGCTGGGCTGGACGGCGGGTGTGTTTGCCACTCGACCATCGGGGCAGGTGTTTCGCCCGCTGATCGAAACCATGGTCGCGATGGGCCAGACCATCCCGCCGGTGGCGGTGCTGGCGATCGCCGCACCGCTGATCGGCTTTGGAGAAGCGCCGGCCCTGATCGCGCTGGCGCTGTATGGTCTGCTGCCGGTGGTTCAACAGACCCTGGTCGGACTCGGTTCGGTGCCCGAGGACGTGCTGGACGCGGCAATCGGGCTGGGCATGACCCCGGCTCAGCGTCTGTGGCGGGTGGAGTGGCCGCTGGCGTGGCCGGTGGTGCTGTCGGGTGTGCGCACCTCGGTGGTCATCAACATCGGGACTGCCGCGATCGCCTCGACGGTAGGGGCCAAGACGCTGGGATCACCGATCATCGTCGGCCTCAGCGGATTCAATACTGCCTATGTGCTGCAGGGCGCCGTGCTGGTCGGGCTGCTGGCAGTGGTGGTCGATCTGGGTTTCGAACGCTTGATGCCGAAACGCTGACACCCAGCACAAACCACACCATGCTACAAAACAAACAAGCCGTCCACGTGACGGCTTGTTTGTTTTGTACGACTTGTAGTAATCGTACTGGAGCGGGAAACGAGACTCGAACTCGCGACCTCAACCTTGGCAAGGTTGCGCTCTACCAACTGAGCTATTCCCGCAAAAAATTTTCAATACCCAACGAATCTGGTGCCCGGGACGGGAATCGAACCCGTACGCCCCCTCTCGGGAAAGCGGCGGATTTTAAGTCCGCAGTGTCTACCAATTTCACCACCCGGGCGGCTGATCAGCCCCCGACAAGACAAAACTGGAGCGGGAAACGAGACTCGAACTCGCGACCTCAACCTTGGCAAGGTTGCGCTCTACCAACTGAGCTATTCCCGCATTCAACTTCATGGATCAGATTCTGGAGGCGCGGAGTGGAGTCGAACCACCCTACACGGATTTGCAATCCGCTGCATAACCGCTTTGCTACCGCGCCAATGACCATCTTCACCAATAAAAAAGGAAGCTAACTTGCGCTCCCTTTTTCAGAAACCTGTACAGCACTGGAGCGGGAAACGAGACTCGAACTCGCGACCTCAACCTTGGCAAGGTTGCGCTCTACCAACTGAGCTATTCCCGCATCGACTTGTGTCGAGAACGAAAGTATAGAACAAATCATTCTCGACGCACAAGCATTTCAGGCCAGTTTTTTTCAGTGCTTGGTCGCAGCTTCCACCACGACCGCCACCGCAGGCTCCACCTTGGCCGCCTCAATCACCTTGGGTTCATCTTCGGGCAAAGGTTGCGGCTGGCGTTCCAAGGCAATCTCCAGCACCTTGTCGATCCAGCGGACGGGGATGATCTCCATCTGGCTCTTCACGTTCTCCGGGATGTCCTGAAGATCCTTGGCGTTGGCCTCAGGGATCAGCACCGTCTTGATGCCGCCGCGGTGGGCCGCCAGCAGCTTCTCCTTCAGGCCGCCGATCTCCGTGACCTCGCCGCGCAGCGTGATTTCGCCCGTCATGGCCACATCCGCACGCACGGGAATCCCGGTCAGCGCCGACACGAAGGCCGTCGTCATCGCAGCACCCGCGCTCGGACCGTCCTTCGGCGTCGCGCCATCCGGCACGTGGATGTGGATGTCGCGCTTCTCGAACAGCTCTTCCTTGATGCCGAGTCGTGCCGCACGGCTGCGCACCACGGTGCGCGCCGCCTCGACCGACTCCTTCATCACGTCGCCGAGCGAGCCGGTGCGGATGATCACGCCCTTGCCCGTCATGATCGCCGCCTCGATGGTCAGCAGATCGCCGCCCACCTCGGTCCACGCCAGACCGTTGACCTGCCCGATCTGGTTCTGCTTCTCGGCTTCACCGTAGCTGTACTTGCGCACGCCCAGGAAGTCGTTCAAGTTGGCCGCATCGACCGTCACACGCCCGTCGTACTTCTTCAGCGACAGCCCCTTCACCACCTTGCGGCAGATCTTGGAGATCTCGCGCTCCAGTGAACGCACGCCCGCTTCACGGGTGTAGTAGCGGATGATGCCGCGGATCGCGCCCTCCTCGATCGTCAGCTCCTCGTCCTTCACGCCGTTGTTGGTGCGCTGCTTGGGCAGAAGATAACGCTGGGCGATCGAGACCTTCTCGTCCTCGGTGTAACCCGCCAGCCGGATCACCTCCATCCGGTCCAGCAGCGCCGGCGGGATGTTCAGCGAGTTCGACGTGGCGATGAACATCACGTCGGACAAGTCGAAATCCACCTCGACGTAGTGGTCGCCGAACGTGTGGTTCTGCTCCGGATCGAGCACCTCCAGCAGCGCCGACGACGGATCACCGCGGAAATCCGTGCCCAGCTTGTCGATCTCGTCGAGCAGGAACAGCGGGTTGCGCACGCCGACCTTGCTCAGGCTCTGCAGCACTTTGCCCGGCATCGAGCCGATGTAGGTCCGGCGGTGGCCACGAA
Source organism: Pseudomonadota bacterium (assembly GCA_041192465.1). Lineage (GTDB taxonomy): Bacteria > Pseudomonadota > Gammaproteobacteria > Burkholderiales > Burkholderiaceae_C > Sphaerotilus. Next base: position 10,845 of record JBEEMX010000040.1, read on the forward strand.
TCTCGGCCTCGTCGCGCACGCCGCCCAGCGCCATGCGAACGAACTTGCGTCCGGTCGCCCGCGCCACCGACTGCCCCAGCGAGGTCTTGCCCACGCCCGGGGGCCCGACCAGGCACAGGATCGGCGCCTTGACCTTCTCGACACGCTGTTGCACCGCAAGATATTCAAGGATGCGTTCCTTGACCTTGTCGAGCCCGTAGTGGTCCTCGTTCAGCACGCCTTCGGCGAACGGCAGGTCGTGCTTGACCTTGCTCTTCTTCGCCCAGGGCAGGTTGACCAGCGTCTCGATGAAGTTGCGCACCACCGTCGCTTCGGCCGACATCGGCGACATCAGCTTGAGCTTCTTCAGCTCGCCATCGGCCTTCTTGCGCGCTTCCTTGGACATGCGCGCGGCGGTGATCTTCTTCTCCAGCTCATCGAAGTCAGCGCCTTCTTCGCCTTCGCCGAGTTCCTTCTGGATCGCCTTGACCTGCTCGTTCAGGTAGTACTCGCGCTGGCTCTTCTCCATCTGGCGCTTGACGCGGCCACGGATGCGCTTTTCGACCTGCAGGATATCGACCTCGTGCTCCAGCAGCTCCAGTAGCTTCTCCAGCCGCTTCGCAACAGGCACCAGATCGAGGATGACCTGCTTGTTTTCGAGCTTGAGCGGCAGGTGCGCGGCGATCGTGTCCGACAGCCGGCCCGCATCATCAATGCCAGCGATCGACGTGAGAATCTCCGGCGGGATCTTCTTGTTCAGCTTGACGTACTGGTCAAACTGCTGCGTCACGGCGCGGCGCAGCGCCTCGATCTCGGGCGTGCCCTGGTCGGGCACCGGCACCGGCGAGACAACCGAAGTGAAGTACTCGCCACTGTCATCAATGCTGACGGTATTGGCGCGCTGCAGGCCCTCGACCAGCACCTTCACGGTGCCGTCCGGTAGCTTCAACATCTGCAGGATGCTGGAGACGCAGCCCGTCTCGAACATGTCGTCCGATTTCGGCTCGTCCTTGCCAGCGGCTTTCTGCGCCACCAGCATGATCTGGCGACCCGCTTCCATCGCGGCTTCGAGCGCCTTGATGGACTTCGGCCGTCCCACGAACAGCGGGATGACCATGTGCGGAAAGACCACGACATCGCGCAGCGGCAACAGCGGCAGCGTGATCGGGTCCGGGGGAAGAATGGGGTGGCCTGACATCAGAACCTCTCTTTCTGCGCTCCCATCTGGGAGCACATCGCCGGTTTGCAAGAGTCAGTGGCAAACCGGCGCGGATGCACTCAGGCGCTGGCCTTGGCCTGCTCGTGGTAGACGAGCAGGGGCTTGGTGTTGTCCTCGATGGTGTGCTCGTCGATGACGACCTTGGCGACACCGTGGAACGTGGGCAAGTCGAACATGGTGTCCATCAGGGCCAGCTCGATGATCGAGCGCAGCCCGCGGGCACCGGTCTTGCGGTTGAGCGCCTTCTTGGCGATGGCGGTCAAGCCGGAGGGACGAACCTCCAGGTCCACTCCGTCCATCGCGAACAGCTTCTGGTACTGCTTGACCAGGGCGTTCTTCGGCTCGGTGAGGATCTGCACCATCGCGTCCTCGGTCAGCTCGCCCAGTGTGGCGATCACCGGCAAGCGGCCGATCAGCTCGGGGATGAGACCGAACTTGATCAAGTCTTCCGGTTCGACCTCGCGGAACGCCTCGCCAGCACTGCGCTCGGACTTGGCCTTGACCGAGGCCCCGAAGCCAATGCCCGATTTCTCGGATCGGTTGGCAATGACCTTTTCCAGCCCGTCGAACGCACCGCCGCAGATGAACAGGATGTTGGTCGTGTCGATCTGCAGGAAGTCCTGGTTCGGGTGCTTGCGGCCACCCTGGGGCGGCACCGAGGCCATCGTGCCTTCGACCAGCTTGAGCAGCGCCTGCTGCACACCTTCCCCGGACACGTCACGCGTGATCGACGGGTTGTCGGACTTGCGGCTGATCTTGTCGATCTCGTCGATGTAGACGATGCCGCGCTGGGCACGTTCGACCTCGTAGTTGCAGTTCTGCAGCAGCTTCTGGATGATGTTCTCGACATCCTCGCCCACGTAGCCGGCTTCGGTCAGCGTGGTGGCGTCGGCGATCACGAAGGGCACGTTCAGCAGGCGAGCGAGCGTCTGGGCCAGCAGCGTCTTGCCGGAACCGGTCGGGCCAATCAGCAGGATGTTGCTCTTGGACAGCTC
>JBEEMX010000041.1:0-12940 GCA_041192465.1 Pseudomonadota bacterium
AAAATCACATCGCTGCGCTGCTTGTGGATGACCGACCACCCACAAGCGCCGCAAACGAATTTCATGTAAGGATTTCGAGGCGGAATCATCGCAACCTCACCGCGCACCGAGATACTGCTGCAACTGCACTTCCAACTCCCCCTGCCACCCCTCCGGACTGATGATCCGCACATTCGGAATCCAATGCCGCACGATCGGCAGAATCTGATTCTGGTGCGCGACCTTCCCCGAGACGATGATCCCGCCGTCCTCAAGCTCCTTCTCCAGCACCTGCGCCCCGATCAGCTTGCGGCGCCGGAAATACTCCGCCGCCTCCTTGGCGATCTTCAGCACCACCTCGGTCTTCTTCTCGTTCAGCCAGATGCTGTCCTCGTCCAGCAGCAGCCGCTCGATGCGCGGCTCGCGGGCGAACGCCGGGCCGGTGACCAGCAGCGCGCCGAGCTTGGTGAAGGTGAACGCCTTGAGCTGCGTGCCGTCCAGTGCCGCGAGGTACCAGATGCCGCTGTGGTTGATCAGCTTGTACGGCGCGACCTCGGCGTACACCTTCTCGCCATCGGCCTTGCGGTAGCGGAAGCCGATGCATTCGCGGCGCAGGATGGCCTGTTCGAGTTCGCCGAACAGGTGCTTCTGGGCGGTGTCGAGGGCTTCGTAGCTCGGCCCCTTCACCAGCAAGGCCGACTCCACCCGGCTGTCGAGCAGCTCGCGCAGGAAGCCGCAGGTCAGCGCCGGGTACAGCCCCTGGATGCCGGCGAGGCAGGCGAAACGCTCCAGATCGCTGCCGTGGATCTGGCCGAGGTAGCGCGGATCGAGCCGGTAGCCGCCCTCGACCCGCTCCAGCCCGAGGAAGGCAAACCGCTCGATCAGGTCGCGCTGTGCGGTGCGCAGGCTGACGCGGAAATCCTGTGCCAGTTGCGGCGGATCGAGCGTCTCGCCCTGGTGAAGGCGGGCAAAGATCTTCGACAGGCGATGCGGCAGCTTGTCGTGGGAGTCGGTGCGTGGGTGCATGACGGGCCAACAGGGAACAGAGGGAAGGAACGGCGCCCGGCTGCGTCTTGTTTTTTTGCGCCGGATCGATTTTTTCTATCGGAATTTCCAGTGCGCGAGTCTGAACAGGTGGTGCGACAGGTGGTGTCATAAGTGAAAAAATTTGCGTGATTTTTTGCACGAAAATTCGAACCACTTGGTACCAGCTTCCCTCCTGCTGCCGAGGCCCGCAGCGGCATCCCTGCGCACTAAACTCCGCTGCATGAACACCACGCCCCTCGCTGCGCTGCCCCGGCGCAAGCTGCCCATCGGCATCCAGTCCTTTCGCGAGATCCGGGAGGAAGACCACTACTACGTGGACAAGACAGGGCTGGCGATCGACCTGATCGAGTCGGGCAAGCACTACTTCCTGAGTCGCCCGCGCCGCTTCGGCAAGAGCCTGTTGCTGGACACGTTCAAGACGCTGTTCGAGGGCGAGCGGGCGCTGTTCACCGGGCTGGCGGCCGAGACGCGCTGGGACTGGACGCGCCGGCATCCGGTGATCCGCATCGACTTCGGCGACGGCGTGCTGCAGAGCCGCGCCGAACTCGACCGGCGCATCCTCGACCAGTTGCGCGTCAACCGCGAGGCGCTGGGCATCCCCGTGCTGACCGGCCCGGACGCGGACGACGTGACCGGCCAGTTCGCCGAGCTGATCCGGCAGACGCACGCCAAATTCGGTGCGACGGCCGTGGTGCTGATCGACGAGTACGACAAGCCGATCCTGGACAACATCACCAACCGTTCGATGGCCACGGTCATGCGCGACGGTCTGCGCAACCTGTACTCGGTGCTGAAGGGGGCCGACGCGCACCTGAAGTTCGTCTTCATCACGGGTGTGTCCAAGTTCAGCAAGGTGAGCCTGTTCTCGGGGTTGAACAACCTCAAGGACATCACGCTGGACGCCCGCTACAGCGCGCTGTGTGGCTACACGGATACCGACGTGGACACGGTGTTCGCGCCGGAGCTGCCGGGGCTGGACCGGGAAGAAATCCGCCGCTGGTACAACGGCTACAACTGGCTGGGCACGTCGGTTTACAACCCCTACGATCTGCTGCTGCTGTTCGATACCCGCGAGTTCAAGCCCTACTGGTTCGAGACGGGGACGCCGACCTTCCTGGTGGAAATGCTGACGAGTCGCCACTGGTACACGCCCGACCTGTCGCGCACGGTGGCAACCGAGACGCTGCTATCGGCGTTCGACGTGGACATGATCGAGACGGAGGCGCTGTTGTTCCAGGCGGGCTACCTGACGATCGACAGCGTGTGGGCAATTCCGGGGCGCAAGGAATTCACGCTGAAGTACCCGAACAAGGAGGTGCAGGCGAGCTTGAACGACAGCCTGCTGCGGGTACTGACGGGCGGGGCGAAGTATTCGGAGCCGCAGGTGAGCCGCTTGTACCGCTTGCTGCAGGCGCAGGACGTGGCGGGCTTGCGCGGGCTGTTCCACGCCTTCTTCGCCAGCATCCCGCACGACTGGTACCGCACGAACGACATCGCGAAGTTCGAGGGCTATTACGCGAGCGTCTTCTACAGCCACTTCGCCGCGCTGGGCCTGGACATCCGGGTGGAGGACACGACCAACCACGGCCGCATCGACATGGCGGTGGAGTTTGGCGCGGCGGTGTGGATCTTCGAGTTCAAGGTGGTCGAACTCGTGCCGGAGGGCAAGGCGCTGCAGCAGATCCAGGAGCGGGGCTACGCCGACAAGTACCTCGGCCGCGGCGGGCCGGTCCACCTCGTCGGCGTGGAGTTCAGCCGGGACTCGCGCAACATCGTCGGCTTCGAGACCGAGACGCTGTGGTGAACGTCCGCACGCCTGCGCCTACGCCATCGACGGCTTGAGGAAGATGTCCTTGTCCGGAAAGAACTGCGTGTGCAGCGGTAGCAGCGAGCCACCCAGCGCCCGCGCATGCGCCCCGACCCGCCCGGCGAGCAGCGCCGGCTGGTGCATGCCGTCGAACTTGTAGGCGGCCAGCCGCTCGCGGGTGCGCCCCAGCAGCGCATCGATCAGCGGCCGGGCCAGCGAGCCGTCGATGACCACCGCGTCCAGGTCGAGCATGGCCGCGCCGCTGGCCACCGTCATCGCCAGCGCCAGGCCGGCTTGCTCCAGCCACGGCTCGGTGTAGACCGCGTAGGCGGCGTCCATGATCGTGTCTTGCTGCACCAGCAGCGGGTCGAGTCCGGCCTTGAGCAGTGCCTGTTCGAGCTGCCAGCCCGAGGCGACTTCGAGCAACTGCGGCGGCGCCATCCCGTCCCGCGCCACACCGACGGGCAACGAGCCGATGGCACCCGCGTTGCCGCGGTGGCCGATGTCGATGTGACCCGACAGCACCAGCCCGCCGCCGACGAAGGTGCCGACGAAGACGTAGAGGAAGCTGCGCACGTTCTGGCCGTGGCCCTGCAGCAGCTCGGCCACGCAGGCGGCGGTCGTGTCCTTGGCGAAGCTCACCGGCAAGTGGGTCATCGCCTCGACTTCCTGCTTGAGGTCCATGTGCTGCCAGCCGGCCAGCGCGTTGTGCGCCTGCGAGCCGAGCAGGCTGGCCCACTTGTCCATCGACAGCGGCGAGGTCAGCCCAAGGCCGACCACACGGTCCCACAGGGGTCCGAGCTGGGTCTGCAGCGCATCCAGTCCCTGCTGGATGCAGGGCAGCACCTGCGCCGGATCGGGGTAGGCGTAGTGGAACTCATGGCGAAAGCGCACCTGACCGACAAAGTCGCAGGCCAGCACCTCCAGGCTGCGCCGCCCCACCTGCACGCCCAGGCTGATCGCCCCGTCCGGATCGAGCGACAGCGGCACCGAGGGCTGGCCGATCTTGCCGCGGATGCGCTCCTGCTTGATGAGCAGCCCGTCGTCGAGCAGCCGGCTGACGATGACCGAAACCGTCTGCGAAGAGAGCTGCGTCAGGCGAGCGAGGTCGGCCTTGGGGATCGCGCCGTGCAGGCGGATGGCCTGCAGCACGATGCGCTCGTTGAACTGGCGCATGCCGGTGTGGTTGGAGCCGCGTACGGCCCGTTCATCGGCTTCGAAGGTCGGGGTCATCAGGTGCGGGTGCAGGTGCATCAGGGACGGAACAGGGGTCAGACAGTGGCGGCAGGCTCCCGCACCAGCCGGGCCGGATCGATCGCCCCGGTGATGAGGCCGACGATCTGCTCGGGGTGGGTGTGGCGCGTCTCCAGATTCGCGATGATGCGCCCTTGGCGGAAAACCCAGATGCGGTCCACGAGATCGAAGACCTGCCGCAGGTTGTGGCTGATGATGATCAGCGGAACGCCGCGGGATTTCAGTCCCTTGATGATCTGCTCGACACGGGCCGTTTCCTGCACGCCCAGCGCGGCGGTCGGCTCGTCGAGGATGATGAGTTTCTTGGCAAAACCGGCCGCCCGCGCAATCGCCACACACTGCCGCTGACCGCCCGACATGCCACGCAGGCTCTCGCTCATGTCCTGGATCTTCACGCCGGTGGTGGCCAGCATCTCGACCGACTGGGCGCGCATCGCCTTGTGGTTCAGGATGGACAGCGGCCCCAGCGACAGCCGCGTGATCTCGCGCCCCAGGAAGATGTTGGCCGGCACGTCCAGATCCTCGGCCAGCGCGAGCGTCTGGTAGACGGTCTCGATGCCCTGCTCGCGGGCGTCCAGCGGCGAATCGAAGCGCACCACCTGACCATCGAGCGCGATGGTGCCGCTGTTGGGCTGCTCCACGCCGGTGATCAGGCGCACGAAGGTGCTCTTGCCGGCGCCGTTGTCGCCAACGATCGCGGCGTGTTCACCGGGAGCGAGCGAGAACTGTGCATCCGTCAGCGCCTTGACGCCGCCGTAGTGCTTGGTCAGGCCGCTGATTTCCAGCACGGGCCGCGGGGTGTTCGTGGAAAGGGCCATGGCAGGGGCGTCCTTGACAGTCAGGGAGGATGGCGCCGAGGATGCCCCAGCGGCCAGGGTGGCGCATTAGTAAATCACCTAGGTTTACTTATGCGTGCAAGGCGCATCCAATGTGATGCACCACAGGTTGACGCGGACGCCGAGCCGAGCCTGCTGGACACCCCACCCTCGATTCCTAGATTCCATTCCTGGAGACAAACCATGTCCTTCAATCGCACCCTGGGCCGTCTGGCGGCAGTCATGTTCACCGCCGGCCTGCTGATGTCGGCCGCGCAGGCGCAGACCATCGCCTACATCACCAACGGCAACACCAACGAAGGCTGGACGCTGATCAACGGCGGCGCCAAGGATGCGGCGAAGAAGGCCGGCGTCAAGTTCATCGAGCTGGCCGCTGAAAAGGGCGAGCTGTCCAAGCAACTGGCGATCGTGGAAGACATGATCACCCGCAAGGTGGACGCCATCGCCATCGCCCCGGTCGACAGCGCCGGCATCGCCCCCGCGATCAACAAGGCCATGGCCGCCGGCATCCACGTCGTCGCCGTGGACACCGGCATCACCGGTGCCAAGATCACCAGCTACGTCGCCACCGACAACATCAAGGCCGCGAACGTCCAGGGTTCGTGGGCCGCTGACCAGGTCAACGACGGCGACACCGTCATCTACGTGACCGGCGACCAGAGCCAGTCCACCGGCCGCGAGCGCCGCGACGGCTTCCTGCAAGGGCTGAACGCCAAGCGCAAGAACGTCAAGGTCGTCGATGTGGCGACCACCTGGGACCAGACGATGGCCCAGAACGGCGTCGAAGCCGCACTGCGCACCAACCCGGGTGCCAAGGTCATCGCCTGCGCATGGGACGGCGGCGCACTCGGTGCCAAGGCAGCGATGCTGTCGGCTGGCCTGAAGCCCGGTTCGGTCAAGATCGCCGGCTTCGACGGCTCGCCCGGCGGCCTGGACATGATGAAGGACGGCTGGCAGCAAGCCAACGCCGCCCAGATGCTGGCCAAGATCGGCGCCGTCGGCGTGGAAACCGCGATTGCCGCCGCCAACGGCAAGAAGGTCGATGCCCGCATCGACACCGGCAGCTTCCTGGTCCTGCCGTCCAACGTGGACCAGTTCGCCAAGGACTCCGGCGTCGGCCAGTTCATGAAGAAGAAGTGATCGGCTGAGCCGGTGATGCGACGGCCGGGCCTCTGAGGCCCGGCCGTCGCTGTTTCCACGCCTTGAAACCTCACTGAAACTCGCCTTGCAACGCGGACAAAAAGCTATGCGCTACATCACACGACAAGAGTGGTACGGGGCCTTGGTCGCCGTGCTGGTGCTGGGGGTGTTCCTCTCGGTGGCCTCGCCGTTTTTCCTGAGCGGCCGTAACCTGAGCAACATCCTGGTGCAGGCGTCGGTGATCGCGCTGCTCGCCGGCGGGCAGACCTTCGTGATCCTGACCGGCGGCGTCGATCTGGCCGTGGGCGCGCTGACCGCGCTGGCCGGTGCGGTGGCCGGCTACATGATGGTCAAGCTGGGCATCAATCCCTATCTGGCGATTCTGGCCGCCTTCGGCATCGGCGCCGCAGTGGGTCTCTTCAACGGTTATCTCGTCGCCTTCGTCGGCATTCCGGCGTTCATCGTGACGCTGGGTGGCCTGACGCTGTGGCGCGGCCTGGCGTTCGAGTCCACGGGTGGCTTCGACATGGCCGGCCTGCCCGAGCCCTTCCCCTTCATCGGCAACGGCGAGTTGCTCGGCATCCCCATGCCGATCGTCGTGATGGCGGTGTTCTACGGCGTGATGGGCTTCATCCTGTCGAGCACCAAGCTCGGCCGCTACGTCTACGCCATCGGCTCCAACGAGATGGGCGCACGCCAGGTCGGCATCAACATCCGCTGGTACAAGCTCGGCGTCTATCTGGTGTCGGGGCTGTCGTGCGCGCTGGCGGCGATCGTGCTGATGGGCCGCATGGACTCGTCGAGCGGCAAGATGGCGCAGATGTTCGAGCTGGACGCGATCGCCGCCGTGATCCTGGGCGGCACCTCGCTGTTCGGCGGGCGCGGCAGCCTGTGGGGCAGCCTGCTGGGCGCCATCCTGATCGGCATGATCCGCAACGGCATGAACCTGCTGGAGGTCTCGCAGTTCAAGCAGATGATGGCCATCGGCGCGGTGGTGATCATCGCGGTGTGGATCGACGTGATCCGGCGCAAGCGGCTGCTGCGAAAATAAGGCCATGCCCCAGCCGTTCCATCTCTACCTCGACAGCGCCGACCTCGGCGCGCTGCGCACCTGCCTGCCGCACCCGGTGGTGCATGGCGTGACCACCAACCCGACGCTGCTCAAGCGGGCCGGCGTCACCTGGGAGGCGCTGCCGGGACTGCTGGACACGCTGCTGCGGCTGGGCGCCAAGCAGGTGCAGGCGCAGGTCCGCTCATCCGATGTGGACGGCATGCTGGCCGACGCCGACACGCTGCTGCGGCCGTTCGGCCCGGGCCAGCTCGTCGTGAAGATCCCGGCCACGCGCGCCGGATTGGCGGCCGGCGCGGCGCTCACCGCCCGCGGCGTGCCGGTCACGTACACCGCCGTCTATGCGCTGGAGCAGGCGCACTTCGCCGCCGAACTCGGCGCCGCCTACGCAGCGCCCTACCTGGGCCGGCTGAACGATTCCGGTGTCGATGGCCTCGCGCTGATCGGCCGGATGCAGGCGCTGGTGACGGCCAGCGGCTCGCCGATGCGGCTGCTGGTGGCGAGCATCCGCAGCCGGCAGGCCTACCTCGACCTGCTGGCGCTCGGCGTCGGCGCCATCACGATTCCGCCCGCGCTGTTCGCCGAGCTGATGGACCACGAGGCGACGATTGCCGCCGAGCGCGGCTTCCTCGCCGACGCGGCGGAGTAAGCACCCCGGCGCGGCGGCCACCCATGCAACCGCTCACCCCGCCTGCGCCCGCAAGGTCTCCCACAAGCGCCCCGGCCCGAGCAGGAACGCCAGCATCGCCCGCTGCGTCTCCTCGCTGGCCAGCGCCTGGTCGCTCATCGCGCTGTAGCGCGAGCGCACCTCGATCACCGCGTCGATCAGGCGGTCGTGCAGGTCGGGCGAACTGGCGAACTGCGCCTCGGTGTTGTTGCGCGCCTGAAGGACGAGGTCCGGGTGCTCCAGCAGCTTGCCGCGGATGGCCTCGTTCACGTAGACCAGCTTGTCGCCCGGTGACAGGTCGCCCTCGAACAGGCTGTTCACCCGCGCGATCAGCTCGTCGAGCAGCACCTTCTGCTTGTCCTGCACGCTGCCGCTGCCGGATTCGCTCGTCGGCTGGATCTTCTCCGGCTCACCCTGGCGCAGGTCCAGCGCGGCCTGCCCCATGTCCTTGAGCGTGTACGCGGTCAGCCGCAGCGCCGACAGATCGACCCCCTCGCGCTCGCGCCCGAAGGTCAGCAGCGGCAGCAGGCCCTTGAAGAAGATCGCCCGCTTCTCGACGTCGGTGTTGCCGTAGTCGAAGATCTGCGACAGGAAGCCGTAGAGCCGGGTGTAGGCGCCGAGGTCGCGCTTGAACAGGCTCAGCGCATCGAGCCGGTCCTTGGCCTGCTGGCGGGCGGGGCTGCCCTCGTCGGCGGCGTCGAAGGCGTGGCGGGCCTGGGTGTAGCTGACCAGCAGGCGCTGCGCCACCGGCGTCAGCGCGCCGTCCAGCTCCGACTGCCGGGCCTTCGCGCCCTTGAGCACGACCTGCACCACCCGCTCGACCTCGAAGGTGTCGTAGAGCGCCTGTCCGTCCAGCTTGGCGCGCAGCGCGAACACCAGGTTCGGGTCGGTCACGTCGGCCAGCTCGGCGGTCTGGTGGTACTTCCTGAACGCGGCCAGGATCTCCGGCGGGTCGTTCACGAAATCCACCACGTAGGTGGTGTCCTTGCCCGGGTGGCAGCGGTTGAGCCGCGAGAGGGTCTGCACCGCCTGGATGCCGCCCAGGCGCTTGTCCACGTACATGGCAGAGAGCAGCGGCTCATCAAACCCGGTCTGGAACTTGTTGGCCACCAGCAGCAGGTGGTAGTCACCGCCCTTGAACGCCGTGCGGATGTCCTGGCCGTGCAGGCGCGGGTTGAGGGCCTGGCTGGCTTCGGTGAACGGGTCGGGGCCGCTGTCGGGATCGTCCACCTCGCCGGAGAAGGCCACCAGGGCGTCGAGCTGGTAGCCGTGGGCGGTGATGTAGCGGCGCATCGCCAGTTGCCAGCGCACGGCCTCCTTGCGGCTGCCGGTGACGACCATCGCCTTGGCCTTGCCGCCAAGCAGATGCAGGACGTGGCGGCGGTAGTGCTCGACCACCACCTGCACGCGCTGGGCGATGTTGTACTCGTGCAGCCGCACCCAGCCCATGATGCCCTTCATGGCGGTGGACTGATCGACCTCGGGCGAGGCGATGACCTCGCCGCTGCCCTGGTGCGCGAGCGTGAACGCGGTCTTGTAGCTGGTGTAGTTGGCCAGCACGTCGAGGATGAAGCCTTCCTCGATGGCCTGGCGCATCGCGTAGACGTGGAAGGCGGCGGGCAGGTTGTCGGCCGCGGGCGGGCGCGTCGGGTCGGGCAGGACGCCGAAGAGCTGCAGCGTCTTGTCCTTGGGCGTGGCGGTGAAGGCGACCCAGGTGATGCCGGCGGCCTGGTCTCCGCCGGCCTTGGCGCTCATCTGCGCGGCCAGCACGTCTTCGGTGTCGATTTCTCCACCGTCGGCCAGATCGGCCTGTTCCGCGGCGTTGAGGAGCAGCTTGAGCTTGGCGGCGGTCTCGTTGCTCTGGGACGAATGCGCCTCGTCAGCGATGACGGCGAAGCGCTTGCCCTCGGTCGCGGCGAGCTGGCGGACCTCGTCGAGCGCGAACGGGAAGGTCTGCAGCGTGCAGACGACGATCTTCTTGCCCGCGGCCAGCGCCTCGGCCAGTTCCCGGCTCTTGCTCGCACCGTCGCCGCTGACGATGGCGACCACGCCCTGGGTGCGCTCGAAGGCGGTCAGCGCCTCGCGCAACTGGCTGTCGAGCACCGTGCGGTCGGAGATGACGATGACGCTGTGGAAGACCTTGCGGTGTTCGGCGTCGTGCAGGTCGGCCAGGAAGTGCGCGGTCCAGGCGATGGAGTTGGTCTTGCCCGAGCCCGCCGAGTGCTGGATCAGGTACTTGCGGCCGGGGCCGTCGGTGCGCACGGCGGCCAGCACTTTGCGGGTGGCGTCGAGCTGGTGGTAGCGCGGGAAGATCCAGCCGACGAGCTGCTTGCGGTCGTTCTTCACCGGCACGAGGTAGCGGCCGAGGATGTCGAGCCACGAGTCGCGCGCCCAGACCTCGTCCCAGAGGTAGGCGGTGGCGTAGCCGTCCGGGTTGACCGGGTTGCCGGCGCCGCCGTCGTGGCCCTGGTTGAAGGGCAGGAAGACGGTGTCCAGGCCCTTGAGCCGGGTACTCATCGCGGCTTCGCGGTTGGTGACGGCGAAGTGGACCAGCGCGCCGCCGGGGAAGGCCAGCAGCGGCTCGGGCAGGTTCTTGCCCGGCACGGTGGGCAGGCGGTCGCGCTGGTACTGGTCGATCGCGTCGGCGAGGCTCTGGGTGTAGTGGCTCTTGAGTTCGACGGTGGCCAGCGGGATGCCGTTGAGGAACAGCACGAGGTCGATCTCGTTCGCGTGGTGCGCCGAGTAGACGACCTGGCGCACGACGCGCAGCCGGTTGGCGGCGTAGCGGGTCTGCAGCTCGGTGTTCATGGCGAGTGCGGGGCGGAACTGGCAGACGCTGACCGGGCGCCTGTGGCCGAGGAGGGGAACGCCTTCGCGCAGCACGTCGAGCACGCCGCGGGTGTCGAGTTCCTTGCGCACCCGCTCCATCAGCACCTGCAGCGCCCGCGCCTCGCCGTGGCTGGCGCGCAAGCGGTCCCAGGCGTCGGGCTGGGTGGTCTGCACCCAGGCGGCGAGGTCGTCGGGGAACAGGGCGGTGGCGCGGTCGTAGCGGCGGGCGTCGGTCGGGTCGTGCAGCCAGCCGCGGGCGGCCAGTTGCTCGCAGATTTCGTGCTCGAAGTGGATCTCGGTGTGCAGTCCGGTCATGATTTGAAGGTGAATGCAGGCCCGGCGTGCATCCGCAGCAAATCGAATATGGTGATGGTGTTCACACCAAATGCTTGGGCCGCATTGGGAATCTGAATGGTGGACATGCACCCGGTCGGCGGTTTCAGTGATTCCTGCGTCACCACGTCGCACCCGTAATGGATGGCGGCGGCGACCAGGAACGCATCCGCTCTTTGGACCTGGGAGAAATCCTGTGCCGCGCCAAGCGTGAACTTCCCCTTTTCTTTTTCACTCCACGCCCAGCCCATCACTTTCTTGTAGGACTCCATGACGCCGGCATTTTTCTCGTCATCGCGGAAAAACGGCTTCGGCAAGCGATCCGCCCAAATTCTGGCGGGGCAGGTGGGCCGCCCTTCCTTGAGTTCCTTGTGGACTTTTGAAATGCTGGCGACCACCCCAGACACATGCGCAGCCTCGATCCATTGCCAGAATTGGGGGCAGAATCCGAACTGGTAGTGAAAATTCTTGGCCTGAATGAATATATTGGTATCCACCAGATACGATTTAGTCAAAAGACTTCCCCCTTTTGCCCAATTCCATGACCGTATCAGGCTTTATATGCAGAAGACTCGCGGCATCGCGCAGAAGCATTTCGCCCGACAAGGCGCTTCTCACGATCGTGGTCGTCAGCCGCTTGCTGTTGCGCACCGGGATGGTGGCATATGGATTGCCCCCCCCGCGTTCATTGTTCGATTTGACCCGGCTCTGTGCCACCACGGCCGCATAGTCCTGCGCATCCATCAGGCCAAAATCCAGCGCACGCCGGGCGATCACCACCCGGCTGACTCGGAACTTCCTGGCGGCGGTGGAGACATCGCCTTCCTTTTTCCACACCGGAAGGAATTCGTTTTTCGGAACCAACAATTCTGCAGCGGCCTGGTTGCAAAGCCACTCGATCCCCTTGTTTCCAGCTTGGCCGAACCCAAGGTCAGAAACACCACCCTGTCCCGTCCAGACATGGGCAAGCTCGTGCATCAGCGTGAAGACCGCGGCCACTTCCGCATCCCGACCATTGATGAACACCAAGGGAGCCATCTTGTCGATGACCGCAAAACCACGGAATTCGGCGACGGAGAGGGGGCGCTTGGTGTTGGATTTGACGATGCCCGTCTTCATGACAAGTATCCCGAGGTCTTCGGCGCGCTCGGCCAGCAGGCTGAAATACGCCTCGGGCGTGGCGACACTGTTTCGCAAGTGCGCGGACAGTCCCAAGGATTGCGCGATGTCCTCGGCCACGGTTTCCGGGGGGGTGCTGGCGTTGAATTTTCCGACAAACGGCAGCGGCTGCGATCCGGTCTCCATCAGGTACTCGACATACCACGCTTGTTTTCGCATGGCGTCTTCGTGGACCTCGTGAAAATCTCGGCTCAAGGGTGCGTGATGGGCGGTCTGTCTAAGGTCTGGAATGGTGGGCGGCTGCAAGGTCGGCGGGGCGTCGAGGAACAGCAAGCCGAACGGAACACCCGTCAGCTTTGCAAATTTCTCCACTTGCGCCGTGGTCAGTTTTCCTTCCAGCAGCCGCGCCCGGTCCTTGTCGCGCTTTGCCAAGCCTTCGATCAGCGACTCCAAGGACTTGCCGATCTGGTCGGCAGCCCATGTGAGCATATTCGGCGAAAGATTCAAGGTCTGCATTGGATGATTCTAGCAGCGGCCATCAGGTCGTTTTCGGAATTTCTTCCGCCAAGGCCCTGCCGCGCACGTCGATCTTGCCGGTGACCGCGGCGGAAATCAGCGCGCTGCGGCGTTCTTGCAGCAAGGCGATGGTGGTTTGTGCTTCGGCGGTGAGCGCGTCAAGCCGGTTTTTCTCTTGGGCGATAAATTCTATTATTGCGACCCGCTCTTCCGATGGCGGAATCAGCAACGGAAGCTCCATGATGTTGGTCGATGAGATAGAAGCGAGATTGGTGCTTTGCTTCGATCGCGTCATGAAATAGAACTGTGCAGCAATCGTTCCGGTATAGGAATTTAGCCAATCC
>JBEEMX010000042.1:0-12929 GCA_041192465.1 Pseudomonadota bacterium
TGGTGAAATCGTTCGGAAGGAACATGGCGGGCGAGTGCTGGCTCAGACGGCCAGGATCTCGACTTCCTTGGCCGCCACCAGCCGGTCGATCTCGGAGATCACGCGGTCGGTGAGCTTCTGCATGTCGTCCACCGAGCGACGTTCGTCGTCCTCGGAGATGAGCTTTTCCTTGGCCAGACGCTTGGCTTGGTCGTTGGCGTCGCGGCGCAGGTTGCGCACAGAGATGCGGGCATCTTCCCCCGCATTGCGCACGACCTTGGTCAAATCGCGGCGGCGCTCTTCGGTCAGCGCCGGCATCGGCACGCGGATCATCTCGCCCAGCGCCGACGGATTCAGGCCCAGGTCCGACTCGCGGATGGCCTTCTCGATCGGCTTGGCCATGCTCTTTTCCCACGGCTGCACGCTGATGGTGCGGGCGTCGATCAGCGACACATTGGCCACCTGGCTGATCGGCAGCATCGAGCCGTAGTAATCGACATGCACCTGGTCCAGGATGCCGGGGTGGGCACGGCCGGTGCGGATCTTCTGCAGATCGTTCTTGAAGGACTCGATGGACTTGGCCATCTTGGCTTCGGCGTTTTTCTTGATGTCGGCAATGCTCATCGTGGTGCTCCTGCTGGGTCCGGACGCCGTCAGACGTGGACCAGCGTTCCTTCGTCTTCACCCATGACGACGCGCTTGAGGGCGCCCGGCTTGAAGATCGAGAATACCTTGATCGGGAGGTTCTGGTCACGGCACAGCGCAAACGCCGTCGCGTCCAGCACCGCCAAGTTGCGGCCGATCGCTTCATCGAAGGTCAGGGTCGCGTAGCGGGTCGCGGTCGGATCCTTCTTGGGATCGGCCGTGTAGACGCCGTCCACCTTGGTCGCCTTCAGCACGATCTGGGCACCGATCTCGGCGCCACGCAGCGCAGCAGCCGTGTCGGTGGTGAAGAAGGGATTGCCGGTGCCGCCCGCGAAGATGACGACCTTGCCCTCTTCCAGATACTGCAGCGCCTTGGGACGCACATACGGCTCGACGACCTGGTCGATGCTCAGGGCGGACATGACCCGTGCGGTCATGCCTTCCTGGCGCATCGTGTCGGACAGCGCCAGCGCGTTCATCACGGTCGCCAGCATGCCCATGTAGTCGGCCGTGGCGCGGTCCATGCCGACCGCGCCGCCCGCGACCCCGCGAAAGATGTTTCCGCCGCCGATCACCACCGCCACTTCGCATCCCAGTTGGGTGATTTCCTGCACCTCGCGCACCATGCGGACGATGGTGGCGCGGTTGATGCCGTAAGCATCGTCGCCCATCAGGGCTTCACCAGACAACTTGAGAAGAATGCGTTTGTAAGCGGGCATGCAGTGACCTCGAAGCGAAAAAGACGATCGCGAGTTTAGGACAGGAACGTTACTGGCCCTTGGCGGCGGCGACCTGTGCCGCCACTTCGGCTGCGAAGTCGTCCTGCTTCTTCTCGATGCCTTCACCGACGATGAACATCGTGAAGCCAGCGGGGGTGGTGCCGGTGGACTTGAAGTACTGGCCGACAGTCTGTTTGCCGTCTGCCGCCTTCACGAACACCTGGTCGAGCAGCGAGACCTCCTTGAGGTACTTCTGCACCGAGCCTTCGACCATCTTGACGACGATGTCGGCCGGCTTGCCGGACTCGGCCGCCTTCTCGGTGGCCACACGGCGCTCGATCTCGATCAGCGCCGCCGGCACGTCGGACGACGACAGCGCCACCGGCTTCATCGCAGCGATGTGCATCGCGGCATCCTTGGCCGCCACGGCATCGCCCGTGTACTCGACCATCACGCCGATGCGCACACCGTGCAGGTAGTGGGCCAGTTGACCGCCGTCCGCATAGCGCTTGAAGCGGCGAATCGCCATGTTCTCGCCGATCTTGCCGATCAGGCCCTTGCGCACGTCTTCGACGGTCGGACCGAAGTCACCCATCGCCAGCGGCAGGGCCGACAGCGCAGCCACGTCGGCCGGGTTGTGTGCAGCGATCAGGTCAGCGCACGACTGCACGAACGACAGGAAGCTGTCGTTCTTGGAAACGAAGTCGGTCTCGCAGTTGACTTCGACCAGCGCACCGGTCGAGCCCGACACGGCCGCGGCGATGACGCCTTCGGCCGTCACGCGGGAAGCGGCCTTGCCCGCCTTGCTGCCGAGCTTGACCCGCAGGATTTCTTCAGCGCGGACCGGATCACCATCGGCCTCGGTCAGTGCCTTCTTGCACTCCATCATCGGAGCGTCGGTCTTCGCGCGCAGGTCGCCGACCATCTTGGCGGTAATTGCAGCCATTGCAGTTGTCCTTGATTGAATCTTGGAAGACGAATCTTCAAATCTTTGAAAAAAAGGGGCTGAACTCAGCCCCTTGCGCATCGAACCGAAGGGGCTCAGGCGGCGTCGTTCACTTCGACGAATTCGTCGGAACTCGGGGTCGAGACGGCCGTGACGACTTCGTTCATCGACTGGGCCTTGCCTTCGAGGACGGCGTCCGCCATCACGCGGGCGTACAGCGCAACAGCCTTGGCCGAGTCGTCGTTGCCAGGGATCACGTAGTCGATGCCGACCGGGTTGTGGTTGGTATCGACCACACCGATGATGGGGATGCCCAGCTTCTTGGCTTCGGCGATGGCGATCTTGTGGAAACCGACGTCGATGACGAACATCGCGTCCGGCAGAACGGCCATGTCCTGGATGCCGCCGATGTCCTTTTCGAGCTTGGCCAGTTCGCGCTGGAACAGCAGCCCTTCCTTCTTGCTCATCGACTCCAGACCGGCTTCCACCTGGGCCTGCATGTCCTTGAGCTTCTTCAGCGATCCCTTGACCGTCTTGAAGTTGGTCAGCATGCCGCCGAGCCAACGCTGGTCCACGTAAGGCATGCCGGCGCGCTGCGCTTCTTCGGCGACGATGTCACGGGCCTGGCGCTTGGTGCCGACGAACAGCACGGTGCCACGCTTGGCAACGATCTGGCGGGCGAACTTGGTCGCTTCCTGGAACAGCGGGACCGTCTTTTCCAGGTTGATGATGTGGATCTTGTTGCGGTGGCCGAAGATGTACTGCGCCATCTTGGGGTTCCAGAAGCGGGTCTGGTGACCAAAGTGGACGCCGGCTTCCAGCATTTCACGCATCGTGAAGGACATGGGTAACTCCAAAATTTCCAAAGGTTGGATCTAGAATCCGACTCGAATTGCACGCAGTGCGCAGTCAACACCGCACTCGGCGCAACACCTTCAGCCAGTCGGATTCGGGATTGATTCTTCCGTCCCGGAGACCGGGAATGCCCAGCACACCATGCGCCGGCCATGTCGCCGCAGAGGATGCAGCATCGGAAAAACCCCAAGATTGTAGCAGCCTTGAACCCCATCGATCCAGCCAAGCCCTCCACCAAAGCATGGACCGCCCGGTGTACGCCCCAAGAAGTCACCCCGGTTGCACGCCAGCGCAGCCTGTCGCGACAGGCGCAGGACATCATCCTCGACACCAATGTCGTGCTCGACTGGCTGGTCTTCGAACACGCCAGCGGGCTGGCGGTCGGGCGTGCCATCACCGAAGGCGAAGTGCGCTGGATCGTCAGCCCGCCCATGCAGGAAGAGCTGGTCGATGTGTTCGGGCGCCTGCTCACCCTGCCGACGCTGATGCGCTGGAGCGCGCAGCACGCCCCTGCCATGGCCGGCATGTGCGCGTGGGCGCATGCCGTTCCAGAGCCCGGCCTACTGCCGTTCAGCGAGCGCCTGCGCTGCACCGATCCGGACGATCAGTGTTTCATCGACCTGGCCATCGCCCGGCGCACGCCGAGCCTGCTGACACGGGACCACGCCCTGCGCCGGCTCGCACGGCGCGCCCGGCCGCTGGGTGTCGCCGTGCTCACGCCCGAAGCCTGGGCACAGACGCAGACCGCATGAACCACCCGCCCGCCGCCGCCCTCGTGCACCGCCACCTTCCGAAGGGACACGCCCCGGTGCAGGTATCGGCGCTGCTGCGGCAGTTCGCCGGACCTTGGCCCGTGCATGACAGCGCCGCCTCGCGCACCCTGGACGCGCTGGCAGCCCAGAGCCTGCCGCCCCACACGCTGATGCAGCGCGCCGGGCTGAGCGTCGCGCGTCTGGCCATGGCACTGGCGCCGAACGCCCGCCGCATCGACGTGCTGGCAGGCAATGGGAACAACGGCGGCGATGGCTACGAGGCGGCCATGCACCTGCACCGCGCTGGCCGGTCCGTCGTGCTGCATGCCTTCGGACACGGCACGGTTTGGCCACCGGACGCCGCCGCGTCACGCAAGCAGGCGCAGAACGCGGGCGTGCGCATCGTGGACGGTCTGGATCCGTCCGAGCTGTCTCGCTCCGATCTGGTCATCGACGCCCTGCTCGGCCGCGGACTGACGCGCCCGGCGAGTGGCGAACTGGCCGAAGCGATCCGGCTGCTGCGCGGACACGCCGCGCCGGTGCTGGCGGTCGATTTGCCGTCCGGACTGCCCGGCGACACCGGCGCGCTGGAGATCGGCGCACCCTGCATCCGCGCCCGCTGGACGCTGGCCCTGCTCACAATGGCACCGGGCTTGTTCACCGCCAGCGGCCGCGACCATGCCGGCGAAATCTGGTGGGACGACCTGGGCGTGCAATTGCTGCACCCCAGCGCGCCCTCGCCGGCCGCCTGGCTGCACAGTCCCGCCTGGGTCGATGCAGTCTGGCCCGTGCGGCGCCATGCGCAGCACAAGGGCAGCTTCGGCGACGTGTGGGTGCTGGGTGGCGGGCCGTCCATGGCGGGCGCCGCGCTGCTGGCGGCGCGCACGGCACTGTGTGTCGGCGCGGGCCGGGTCTATGCCCACCTGCTCGACCCGGACGTGGCACGCCTCGACACGGAACACCCCGAGCTGATGTTCGCCGACACGCCAGACGCCGCGCGTCTGCAAGGCGCGACCGTGGTCGCTGGCTGCGGCGGCGGGCAGGCCATCCGGGCGCTGCTGCCGAAAGTCCTGACCCAGGCGGCCCGCCTGGTGCTGGATGCCGATGCACTCAACGCCGTGGCCGAGGACGCGGCCTTGCAGGACAGCCTGCGCGAACGCCGGGACCGCGGCATGCCGACCGTGCTCACACCGCACCCGCTGGAAGCAGCGCGCTTGCTGGGCTGCAGCGCCGCGGAGGTGCAGTCCGATCGCCTCCGGTCGGTGCAGGCGCTGGCGGTCCGGACGGGCGCCGTGGTCGTGCTCAAGGGCTCCGGCAGCCTGATCGCCGCGCCCGACGGCATCCCCTGGCTCAACACGAGCGGAAACGCCTCACTCGCCACACCGGGCAGCGGGGACGTGCTGGCTGGCTGGATCGGAGGGTTGTGGAGCCAATTGTCTGGCGGGCGGTCCGGCACCAACCAGGCCATGGCCTGGTCCGAGGCGAAACTGGCCGCCCGCCACGCGGTCCACCAGCACGGCCTGCGTGCGGAGCAGCTCAGTCCGACCGGCGACGTGCTGGTCGCCAGTCGGCTGATTCCATCCGCGTCGGGCCGCTGAGCAGAGCACGTCAGCGCTTGTTGCGACGCTTGCGGCCTTCAACGACCGGAGACGGTCCAGGCAGATCCAGCGGCACATCGGCGAGCGCCGAAAGTGGCGTGGAAACAGGCTTGCGAGAAGACTTGCCAGCCACCTTGCCCACAGGCTTGCCTGCGCGCGAGCCGGGAGCACGGGCAGCAGACTTGCGCGACGCACGCCGCACAGTGCGATCGGCCTCCTGGACCGACGCCAGTTCGTCCTGCGCGCTGACAGGCATCTCACGGACCAGACGCGATGGCACGACAACCGGTATCAGCGGATCACGCACCAGCCGGAAATCGATGCGACGCCCGTCCAGATCGACGCGACTGACCTGTACACGGATGCGCCCACCCACCGCATGGCGCACGCCAGTCCGCTCGCCACGCAGCTCATGCCGCACGTCGTCATAGCGGAAATACTCGCCACCCAGCTCGGTGATGTGGACCAGCCCTTCGACATACAACTCGTCAAGCTGCACGAACAGCCCGAAGCTCGTCACCGAACTGATCGTGCCGCCGTATTCCTCGCCCAGCCGATCGCGCATGAACTTGCACTTCAGCCAGGCTTCCACATCGCGCGAGGCCTCGTCCGCCCGACGTTCGTTGGCGCTGCAATGGGCACCAGCCACCTCCCAGACCTCCAGGTCACGCGGCGCAATGCCTTCAACCCGCGGTGCAGGCCCTTGCACCTTGGCTGGGGTTCGACGACGGGTAGGTGGCAGCGCACCTGGCACAGCGGCCTTGACGACCAGCCCGTACTTCCTGCCCGCCAGCAGTCCCTTGATGACCCGGTGGACCAGCAGATCCGGATAGCGCCGGATGGGGCTGGTGAAGTGCGTGTAGGCGCTGTAGGACAGGCCGAAGTGGCCGTTGTTGAAGGGGGTGTAGATCGCCTGCTGCATGGAGCGCAACAGCATCGAATGGATCTGCGTCGCGTCCGGCCGGTCGCGGGTCTGCTGCGCCAGCGCCTGCAGCTCGCCGGGCGTCGGATCATCGCTGACGGTGAGGTTCAGACCCAGGCTGCGCAGGTAGTTCTGCAAGGCCAGACGTTTCTCGGGGGTCGGGCCTTCGTGGACGCGGTACAGCGAGGGATGTTTGCCGGCCTGGATGAAATCAGCCGCACAGACATTGGCTGCCAACATCGCCTCCTCGATCAGGCGGTGGGCTTCGGTGCGCACCCGCGGAATGATCTTGTCGATGCGGCCGTTGTCGTCGCAGACGATCTGTGTCTCGGTGGTCTCGAAATCGATCGCACCGCGGCTGGCCCGCTGCTTGAGCAGCAGGCGGTAGACCTCGTGCAGGTGGAGCAGGTGCGGCACCAGATGCACCTGACGCTGGGCCTCGGCCCCGCGCGTGTTCGAGAGCACAGCGGCCACTTCGGTGTAGGTCAGCCGCGCATGCGAGCAGATCACGGCCGGGTAGAACTGGTAGGCACTGACCTCACCCTCGGCGTCCACGAGCATGTCGCAGACCATCGACAGGCGGTTCTGGTTCGGATTGAGCGAACACAGGCCGTTGGACAGTTTCTCCGGCAGCATCGGAATGACCCGCCGCGGGAAGTACACCGAGGTCGCGCGCTCGTAGGCGTCGTCGTCGAGCGGATCACCCGGTTTGACGTAGTGGCTGACATCCGCAATCGCCACCAGCAGCCGCCAGCCCTTCTTGCGGCCGATCTTGGCGGGCTCGCAATAGACGGCGTCATCGAAGTCGCGTGCGTCTTCGCCGTCGATCGTCACCAGTGGCACATCGGTCAGATCGACGCGGTGCTTCATGTCGACCGCGCGGACCTTGTCGGGCAGCTTGCCGGTTTGTGCCAGCGTCTCGGGCGAGAAACGGTGCGGCACTTCGTACTTGCGCACCGCAATCTCGATCTCCATGCCCGGGTCGTCGATGTCACCGAGCACTTCGGTGATGCGGCCGACCGGCTGGGAGTGCAAGGACGGTGGCTCTGTCAATTCCACCGCAACCACTTGCCCGGCCTCCGCGTTGGCAGTGGCATTCTTGGGAATCAGAATGTCCTGCCCATAGCGCTTGTCTTCCGGAGCAACGACCCAGACACCGTTCTCCAGCAGCAGCCGACCGATGATCGGTGCCTTGCGACGCTCCAGGATGTCGAGCACGCGGCCCTCGGGCCGGCCCTTGCGGTCCAGACGCATGACCCGCACACGCACCCGGTCGTGGTGCAGAACGGCGCGCATTTCCTGCGGAGCCAGATAGATGTCGGCATCACCGCCATCGACCACCACGAAGCCATGACCATCGCGGTGCCCTTGCACCGTGCCCACGACTTCATTCGACAAAGTACTGTTGTTCAATGAAAATCCTTGCATTCGGTTTTTATCTGATGCTACACTAGCGTTCTTCGCGGTTTGGAACAAAATTTCTTGCCGCGACAGAGCCCAGATGGCGGAATTGGTAGACGCACTAGTTTCAGGTACTAGCGGGTAACTCCGTGGAGGTTCGAGTCCTCTTCTGGGCACCAATAGAATTTAGCATACGCTGAATTCAGTCACTTGCACAGACTGATGAAATCCAAGTCTGTGTTCGTATTCAGGATTTCAAAGCCCAGGTGGCGGAATTGGTAGACGCACTAGTTTCAGGTACTAGCGGGTAACTCCGTGGAGGTTCGAGTCCTCTCCTGGGCACCAACATGAAAAGCCAGCTTTCGAGCTGGCTTTTTTATTGCTACTGCGTCTGAACACCTCCGAGAATTCAACAAAAAACCCCGCTGCCCTTGTCGGACAGCGAGGTTTTTTTGACTGCTCTGTTCAGACCGACAGCTTGCGGGTCAGTGCATCCGGCCGCATCGCGTCATATTCCTCGAACGGCTGGTGAATCCACGGACTTGTGGGCAGCGACTCGACAAAATAATCCGGCGTATAGCAGGAAACGCCCTTCACCCACAGCACGGCCGAGCGCAGTTCACGTATCGACGGCATGCCGCGGAGACGGTCCACCACCGCCTGCAAGGTAACCCCAGAGTCGGCGAGATCATCAACCAGCAGCACCCGGCCAGCGAGTTCCCCCTTGGGCATGGTGATGTATTTCGCCATGTCCAGTCGGCCTTGGATCGTGCCACTTTCGGCACGGTAGGAACTCGTGGCCATGATCGCCAGAGGCTTGTCGAAGACACGCGACATGACATCGCCGGGACGAAGCCCGCCTCGGGCCAGACAGAGAATCTGGTCAAATTCCCAGCCGGACTGATGCACCTTGATCGCGAGTTTCTCGGTCAGCAGGTGGTATTCGTCCCAAGACACATACAGGTGTTTGCCGTCATCGGTGAGCATGCTGACTCCTAGCTTGATCGGATCGGACATTCAGTCCTTGTAGGGGTGACGGAGCAGGATCGTGTGGTCACGGTCTGGACCAGTCGATACCATCGCGATCGGTGTTGCGATGAATTCCTGCACGCGCTCCAGATATTGGCGCGCATGGAGTGGCAGACCGTCCCACGTCGTGACACCGAAGGTTTTTTCCGTCCAGCCAGGAAACACTTCGTAGATCGGCTGGCAGTTGACGATCTCGTCGGCATCCAGCGGCAGGATGTCCACGCGTTCGCCATGCAATTCGTAGCCGACACACATGTGGATTTCGTCCAGGCCGTCCAGCACGTCAAGCTTGGTCATGCACAGGCCGGTGATGCCGTTGATCAGCATCGCGCGTTTGAGCGCCGCCCCGTCCAGCCAGCCACAGCGGCGGGGCCGCCCGGTGACCGTGCCGCGCTCCTGCCCCACGGTGGACAGGTGGTAGCCGACAGTCCCCGGCTCGTCCATCGGCAATTCCGTCGGAAACGGACCCGATCCAACCCGGGTGGTATAAGCCTTGGTGATGCCAAGCATGTAGTGCAACAACTGCGGTCCGACACCCGAACCGGCTGCCGCATTCCCCGCGACACAGTTGCTTGAGGTGACAAACGGGTAGGTACCGTGGTCGATGTCGAGCAGCGTGCCTTGTGCCCCTTCGAACAGGATGCTGCCTCCAGCACGGTTGGCAGCATCAATGCGCACACCAACGTCCGCCATCATCGGCTTGAGCTGCTCGGCCATCTGCATGGCGTGGTCGAAGATTGGCTGGAATTCGAGCGCCTTGCTGTTCAGATAGCCTTCGAGCGCGAAGTTGTGCAGCGCCAGCAACTCGCGCAGTTTCTTGGCAAAACGCTCGGGATGCTTGAGATCCTGCACGCGCAGTGCGCGGCGAGCGACCTTGTCTTCGTACGCAGGGCCGATGCCCTTGCCCGTGGTGCCGATCTTTCCCGCACCACTGCTTTCGCGCAATGCCTCGCGCGCCTTGTCCACCTCGACGTGGAACGGCAGGATCAACGGGCAGGACTCGCTGATGAACAGGCGCGACCGCACATCCAGACCAGCCGCTTCGAGGCGTCCGATTTCCAGCAGCAAGTGGGCCGGATCAACCACGACGCCATTGCCGATGTAGCAAGCCACGCCGGTGCGCATGATGCCGGAGGGGATGAGCTGCAACGCGGTCTTCACACCGTTGATCACCAGTGTGTGGCCAGCATTGTGGCCGCCCTGGAAACGCACCACACCGGCGGCGTGGTCGGTCAGCCAATCGACAACCTTGCCCTTGCCTTCGTCACCCCATTGCGTGCCGACAACGACGACATTGCGCCCACGAACTTCTGCAGACGCAGCACTGCGTGTATCCATCTCAAGTATCCGATCGAAAGGAAAGGTCCAGTCAGGGGAGGCAGCGCTCAGCGCGCACAGACCACCCACTGCCCATTGACGGCGACCAGTTCCCGGTCGCACTCGAACTCGTCTGCCTCGTGCTCATGCCCGGGCAGCACACAAACCACCGCTTCACCCGTTGCGCGAAGTCGCCGCACGGCCGCTCGCAGCGCCGCGTCTTCACTCCACGGGGCGCGGATCGCGGCATGGCGTCCATCGAAGCGGACATGCTCGACAACGGACTTCAGATCAAGACTGAAGCCCACCGCAGCCCGGCGGCGGCCGAAGATGGCGCCGACATTGTCGTAGCGACCACCGCGCACCAGTGCATCGGTGCTGCCAGCACGGTAGACCGCGAAGCGGGTACCGCTGTAGTAGGCATAGCCCGACAGATCGGCCAGGTCAAAACCCAGATGCAGTGCTGGGTAATCGCGGCGCAGGTGTGCGGCCAGCCACTGGAGATCGGCCAATGCCGCGGCGATCAGGTCATTGCCCGGCAGGCGCTCGCGGGCCACCGACAACACCTCGTCGCTGCCATAGAGTGCCGGCAGCAAGCGCAGCGCAGCGCGGTTTTCTGCGGGCAGATCGGCGGTCAATGCATGCAGCTCCGCCTGGTCCTTGGCGGCCAGGGCGGCATGCAAGGCGTCACGCTGGGTCGGCGACAAGGTCACACCCGCCAGCGCACCTTGCACGATGCGGGCGTCCGCCAGATCCATCACCAGCGCATCGACGCGGGCACGGCCCAGGCATTCGAGCGCCAGTTCGTGGATTTCCAGATCGGCTTCCAGTCCACCATGTCCGTAGATCTCGGCGCCGAACTGCAGGGGTTCGCGGGTGCTGTCCGGGCCGGCGGGCAGCGTATGCAGCACGGGGCCGCAGTAGCACAGGCGCGTCAGTCCCGCACGGTTCAGCAGATGCGCGTCAATGCGCGCCACCTGAGGCGTGGTGTCGGCGCGCACACCGAGCGTGCGGCCACTGAGTTGATCGACCAGCTTGAAGGTACGCAGATCCAGCGCACGCCCGGTTCCGCTCAGCAGCGACTCCAGGTGTTCGAGCAGCGGGGGCATGACAAGTTCGTAGCCATAACCGCGGGCGGCGTCCAGCAGGATGCGACGCAACTCCTCGATTCGCCGAGCCTCATGGGGCAACACATCGGCAATGTGCTCGGGCAACAGCCAAGCAGAAGACATAGCAGGTCAGGAAATCAAAAGGTCGATTCTACCGGGCGAAACCACCGGCAGGAATCGGACAGGATGGACTCAACCGATGAGCAACAGCAGCAGCAGCCCCACCAGCACGCTGGCCAGTCCGATGAACCGGATCTGCCCGTCGCCAAGCGCCAGCACCTGCGCGAAGAACTTGCGCCATTGGGCTGGCCCGAGCAGCGGCATGACTCCCTCGATCACGAACACCAGCGCAAGCGCCGACAGCAGTGTCTCAGTCGTCACTTACTTGCCACCGACACTGCCATTGCGCATCACGCGGAAGAACTCGCTCGACGGATCGAGCACAAGCACATCGCTCTTGCTGCGGAAACTCGACCGGTAGGCTTCCAGGCTGCGGTAGAACTGGGCGAACTGCGGGTCGCGCCCGAAAGCTTCCGCGTAGAGCGCCGAGGCCCTCGCATCGCCATCGCCCTTGACCTTCTGCGCATCGCGGTAAGCGCCCGCCAGAATGACTTCGCGCTGGCGATCCGCATCGGCCCGGATTTTTTCGCCGTCCGCCGCGCCTTCCGAGCGCAGTTCATTCGCCACACGCTTGCGCTCGGACTCCATGCGCCGGTAGACCGATTCGGTGATGGTCGAGGCGAAATCGACCCGCTTGATGCGGACGTCCACGATCTCGATGCCCATGTTCTTCGCGTCATCGCTCAGGCGTTGCATCACGCCCTGCATCACCTTGTCGCGCTCGGTGGACAGCATCGCCCGCACGGTGCGCTTGGTGACTTCCTCGTTCAGGGCCGCCTGCACGATGGGCGACAGGCGCGCCTCGGCATTGCGCAGATCGACACCGGTGTTGCGGATGAACTGGCGCGGTTCGGTGATGCGCCACTTGACCAGCCAGTCGATGACCAGACTCTGCTTCTCGGCGGTGAACACCGGGCGGGTCTCGGGGCTGTCCAGCGTCTGCGTGCGGCGGTCGATGAAGATCACGTTTTGCAAAGGCGGCGGCAGCTTGAACTTCAGCCCAGGATCCGCAATGACTTCCTTGATTTCACCGAGCGAGTAGACGACAGCGAAATTGCGCTGATCGACGACGAACAGCATCGACATGGTGACAAGCAACGCCAGCAGCGCGCTGACCGCGATTAGTCCGATTCGATTCATTTTGAGTTCCCCTGCTCAGCGCACGTCACGGTCGCGGCCGCGTTGCCCATCGCGTGAACGCACGTCCACGCTGCTGCCCGATGCACCATCGGTGCTTGACGGCACCAATGGCACGGCGGAAGCCGCTGCCGCAGAGGCGACACCCGACTGCTGCATCAGCTTGTCGAGCGGCAAGTACAGCAGATTGCTGCCGCTGCGGGAATCGACCAGCACCTTGCTGACGTTGGCGTACAGCTGGGACATGGTGTCGATGTACATCCGGTCGCGGGTCACGCCGGGCGCCTTCTGGTATTCGGCCAGCACACTGCGGAAGCGTTCGCCATCACCCTCGGCCTGGGCCACCACCCGGGCGCGGTAGCCTTCCGACTCTTCCGCCAGACGGGCGGCGGTGCCGCGG
>JBEEMX010000043.1:0-12810 GCA_041192465.1 Pseudomonadota bacterium
AAGAAGTTCGAGGGCTACGGCGTCGAAAGCATCATCTACACCGACATCGGCCGCGACGGCATGCTCACCGGCATCAACATCGACGCCACCGTGAAGCTGGCGCAGGCGCTGACGATCCCGGTGATCGCCTCGGGCGGGCTGTCGAACATCGCCGACATCGAGGCGCTGTGCGCGGTGGAGAAGGAAGGCGTGCAGGGCGTGATCTGCGGCCGCTCGATCTACACCGGCGACCTCGACTTCGCGGCGGGCCAGCGCCTGGCCGACGAACGCAACGGCACCACGGCCTGAGCCGGATCGGAACGCCATGCTCGCCAAACGCATCATTCCCTGCCTCGACGTGACCGGCGGCCGGGTCGTCAAGGGTGTCAACTTCGTCGGCCTGCGCGACGCGGGCGATCCGGTGGACATCGCCGCCCGCTACAACGACCAGGGCGCCGACGAGCTGACCTTCCTCGACATCACCGCCACCAGCGACGGCCGCGACCTGATCCTGCACATCATCGAGGCGGTGGCCTCGCAGGTCTTCATCCCGCTGACGGTGGGCGGCGGCGTGCGCACGGTGGCCGACGTGCGCCGGCTGCTCAACGCGGGCGCGGACAAGGTGAGCTTCAACTCGGCCGCCGTGGCCAATCCGCAGGTGATCCGCGAGGCGTCGGAGAAGTACGGCGCGCAGTGCATCGTCGTCGCCATCGACGCCAAGAAGCGTGTCGGCGAGGATCTGGCCGCCAAGGGGCCGGGCTGGGATGTCTACACCCACGGCGGGCGCAAGAACATGCACCTCGACGCCGTGGCCTGGGCGCGCCAGATGGCCGAGATGGGCGCCGGCGAGATCCTGCTGACCAGCATGGACCGCGACGGCACCAAGATCGGCTTCGACCTGGCGCTCACGCGGGCGGTTGCGGATGCCGTGTCGGTGCCGGTGATCGCCTCGGGCGGTGTCGGCAACCTCGATCACCTCGCCGACGGCGTGCAGCAGGGCGGGGCGGACGCGGTGCTGGCCGCCAGCATTTTCCACTACGGCGAGCACACGGTCGGCGAGGCCAAGGCGCTGATGGCGGCGCGCGGGATTCCGGTGCGGATCTGAGCGCTGGCTGGCGTCAGACCAGCTCGTTGCGGATCGCGTAGACCGTCAGTTCCGAGTTGTTCGTGAGGCTGAGTTTCTCCAGCACCCGCGCCCGGTAGACGCTCACCGTCTTCGGGCTCAGCGACAACTGTTCGGCGATGTCCGACAGGCGTTTGCCCGACGCGATCATCGTCAGCGTCTGCAGTTCGCGGTCGGAGAGCTTGTCGTGCGCGGCTTCCGGCGCGGGCGTGGTCAGGCTTTCGACCAGCATCTGCGCCATCTCGGCGGTGATGTACTTGCGGCCCTGCGCGACCATGCGCACGGCGGTGACGATCTGCGCCGTGTCGCCGCCCTTGTTGACGTAGCCGTAGGCGCCGCCGCGCAGGGCGCGCAGCGCGTACTGGTCCTCCGGGTACATCGACACGATCAGCACCCGGATCGGCGAGCCTTCGTCCTTGAGCGCGTGCAGCACGTCCAGCCCGCTGCGCCCCGGCATGTTGATGTCCAGCACCAGCACGTCGCAGGTGGTGGTGCGCAGCAGGGTGCGCAGCTCGCCGTATTCGCCGGCCTCGCCGACGATCTGCATGTCGGGTTGCTCGGCCAGCGTGTCGCGGATGCCGCGGCGGATCAGGGCATGGTCGTCACAGAGAATCACGCGGGTCATAGGGCGCCCCAGGTAGAAGGATCATGCGGGCTGCTGGTCAGTGGCGGATCGATGCCGGTGTCACCGGGACGCAAGGCCACATCGCTCAGATCAAGAGGCACCGAGAGTATCAGGGTCGTGCCGGTCGGCGAGCTGCTCAGGTCGATCCAGCCGCCCACGGTGTCCGCGCGTTCATGCAAGCCGCGAATTCCGAACGAATGGTCCTTGCCCAGATCGCCATTGGCCAGTCCGCGGCCGTTGTCGCTGATCTCCAGCGACAGCACCCCCGCGGCCACCGTCAGATCGACCTGGACCCGCGTGGCCTGGGCGTGCTTGGAGATGTTGGTCAGTGCTTCCTGGGCCGTGCGGTACGCGACGAGCGGAATGCCGGGCGACAGGCGCAAGTGGTCGTGGCTGGTGCGGAAGGTGGTGCGCATGCTGTTGCGGCGCTCGAAGCGCTGGGTCATCCACTGCAGCGCGGCCACCAGACCCTGCTCCAGGATGGCGGGACGCAGGTTGTGCATGATCCGCTGGCTGGCCTCGATGGCGTGGTTGACGGACTCCAGCGCCTGCTGGGCGCGTTCGGCCATCGGGCCGTTCGGGGCGTGGCGTGCGATCCAGGCCAGGTCGAACTTGACCGCGGTGAGCGAGCCACCCACATCGTCATGGACCTCGCGGGCGATGGCCGCACGCTCCATCTCGATGCTGGTCTGCAGATGCTGGGCCAGCTCCGACAGACGCTTGCGCGAGCGGGCCAGTTCCTCGTCGGTGCGCTGGCGGGCCCGCTGGCCTTCGCAGACCTCCACCGCGTGCAGCAGCGCGGGCACCAGCCGGTGCAGGTTGCTCTTGAGCAGGTAGTCGGATGCGCCGTTGCGCATGGCCTCGACCGCGGTGTCCTCGCCAATCTCGCCCGAGACGAGGATGAAGGGCAGCAGCGTGTCGCGGTCACGCAGCAGCTCCAGCGCGATCAGGCCGGAGAAGCCGGGCAGGTTGTAGTCCGAGACCACGGCGTCCCAGCTCTGGCCGAGTGCGGCGAGAAAGGCGCCCTCGGTATCGACGCGGTGCATCGTGGCCTCGATGCCGCCGCGGCGCAGGTGGACCAGGACCAGCTGGTGGTCCATGTCCGAGTCTTCGAGGTGCAGGATGCGCAGGCGGCGCGGTGGAGGCGGGCGGTACATGGGGCGTCTCCTGGAAACTGGGCTGGATTTTGCGGCGTGATTCCTGCACTGCTGCGCGCCGGGACTGAGAAAAATCGAGGCAGTTGACGCACACCCAGGCTTTTGGACCGCGTCCCGCCCCCATCGGAGTAGTGATTCATGCCTTTGATCCTCGCTGTCGATGATTCCGCCTCCATGCGGCAGATGGTGTCCTTCACGCTCAAGAGTGCCGGCTACCAGGTGGTGGAGGCCGTGGACGGTGCCGATGCCTGGGAGAAAGCCGGGTGGCAATCCTTCGATCTGGTCCTGACCGACCAGAACATGCCGCGCATGGATGGCATCGCGCTGACGCGCAAGTTGCGAGAAACCTCGCAATACCAGTCCACCCCCATCCTCATCCTCACGACCGAATCGGGTGAGGACATGAAGCGGGCAGGGCGCGACGCGGGTGCGACGGGCTGGCTGGTCAAGCCCTTCGATGCGATCAAGCTGCTCGAAGTCCTTCGCATGGTCATCCGCTGAACGCGGCCTTCCTCTCCAGGCGCACTCCATGACCGACTCTCCCCAGGACCACCGTGGTCCCAGCCGATCCAGCGATGGTGGTCTCGATCTGCGGCAGTTTCACCAGACGTTCTTTGAAGAGGCCGCCGAGAACCTCCAGCGCATGGAGCAACTGCTGTTGGCGCTCGATCCGGCCGCCGTGGACGACGAGACGCTCAATGCCATCTTCCGTGTCGCGCACTCGATCAAGGGCGGCGCGGCCACCTTCGGTTTCACCGAAGTGGCCGAGCTGTCGCACGAGATGGAGACGCTGCTCGACCGGCTGCGCCGCCACGAGCTGTCGCCAACACCGCCGATGGTCGATGTGCTGCTGCGTGGTGGCGATGCGCTGTGGGCACAGCTCTCGTTCCGCCAGGGACAGGCGCCAGAGACACTGCCCACCGAGGCGCTGGTGGCCGACATCCGGCAACTGGCCCGCCTGTCGAGTGCGCCGGCGGTGGCGGCGGCTGCGCCGGTCCAGGCACCGCCAGCGGCTGGCCAGCGCGAGCTGGAGGTGCGCATCGGGCCGCTGGACCACCCGGGGGCGGCCAACCAGTTGCACGAACTGTTCGAGGAAATCCCGGGTCTGGGCGAAATGCGCCCACTCGATTTCGGCCAGGCGGTCGATGGCATGCGCCGCTTCAGCGTGACGACTGGCTGCACCGACTCGGAGCTGCTGGACCTGTTCAGCTTCCATGTCGATCGCGCGCAGGTCCACCTGAGCGTGCTGGGTCTGGGCTATGGTTTCCACGAAGGCAATCCGGGCGCACCGCCACAGGCGGCGGTCAAGGTGGCCACCGCGGTTCCCGCCACACCGTCGGCCAGGGCTTCGGTGGACGCGACGACGCTGCGCGTGTCGGTGGACAAGGTGGACCAGCTCATCAACCTCGTCGGCGAGCTGGTGATCACGCAAGCCATGCTGATCCAGAGCAGCCGCGCGCTCGATCCGGTCGCGCACCAGGCACTGCTGTCGTCGATCAGCCTGGTGGAGCGCAATTCGCGGGATCTGCAGGACGCCGTGATGTCGATCCGCATGATTCCGATGTCGGCCGTCTTCAGCCGCTTTCCGCGCATGCTGCGCGACCTGTCCAGCAAGCTGGGCAAGCAGGTCGAGCTGGTCACCCTCGGCGAGGCGACCGAGCTGGACAAGGGCTTGGTCGAGAAGATCACCGATCCGCTGACGCATCTGGTGCGGAACTCCTGCGACCATGGCATCGAGCTGCCCCAGGTGCGCATCCAGAACGGCAAGCCGGCGCACGGCACCATCACCCTGTCGGCCTGGCACCAGGGCGGCTCGGTCGTGATCGAAGTGCGCGACGACGGCAAGGGCCTCTCGCGCGAGACGCTGTTGTCCAAGGCCCGCGAGCGCGGGCTGTCGGCGCCAGATTCGCTGACCGACACGCAGGTCTGGAACCTGATTTTCGAGCCGGGTTTCTCCACGGCGGATGTGGTCACCGACGTGTCCGGCCGCGGGGTCGGCATGGACGTGGTGAAGAAGAACATCACCGGGCTGGGCGGACGGGTCGAGATCGACTCGGCGCCGGGTTGCGGCATGAGTGTCAAGGTACGGCTGCCGCTGACGCTGGCGATCATGGACGGCATGAGCGTGGCGGTGCGCGACGAGGTCTACATCCTGCCGATGGCTTCGGTCGTCGAGAGCGATCTGGTCGGCCCCGACTCGATCCGCTCGCTGGGTGGCGGCGGCCGGGTGGCCAAGGTGCGCGATGACTACCTGCCGGTGGTCGATCTGGCCGAGCTGCTGGGTTCGCCAGCGACCGATGGACAGCCCGCACCGGGCATCATGGTCATCGTGGAGTCCGAGGGGCTGCGCGTGGCCCTGCTGGTCGATGCGCTGGTCGGGCAGCAGCAGGTGGTGGTGAAGAACCTGGAGACCCACTTCCGGCGCATTCCCGACGTGTCAGGCGCCACCATCCTGGGCAACGGCAAGGTGGCGCTGATCCTGGACGTGGGCTCGCTGGTCAGCCGGCGCTGACCTCCGGACCTCAGGTGGTGGCCTGCCGCAGCGTTTCGCTCACCGGGCGGCGCAGCACCTCGCGCAGGCTCCACCACCCCGCCCCCAGTGCCAGCAACGCACCCGCCGCCGAGCCGAACAGCGGCACCCACAGCGGCGGATTCCACTGGAAATTGAACACCTCTCGCGCCAGCGCCCAGCCCACCGCCAGCGCCGCAACCGAGGCCAGCAGACCCGCCAGCGCACCCACGCCGAGCAGCTCCGCCCGCTGCACCTGCCGCAGCAGCACGCTGCCGGCACCCATCGCACGCAGCAGCGCGAACTCCCGGGCCCGCGCCTCGCGGGTGGCGCTCACCGCGGCGAACAACACCAGCAGCCCCGCGCACAGCGTGAAGCCGAACAGGAACTCCACCGCCCGGATCACCTGGTCCAGCACGCGCTGTACCTGACCGATCTGGGCCGACACGTCCACGCTGGTGATGTTGGGGAAATCATGCGCGAGCGCGGCGTCGAAGCCGGGTGTGGCCGGTGCCCGCAGCGCCGCGATGTAGGTGGCGGGCAGGTCGGGCATCTGGCTGCGCGGAAACATCACGAAGAAGTTCACCCGCATCGAGCCCCAGTCCACCTTGCGCAGGCTGCTGATGCGGCCTTCGATCGGCGTGCCGGCGATGTCGAAGCGCAGCCGGTCACCCAGCTTGAGCGCGAGCGTCTTCGCCAGCCCTTCCTCCACGCTCAGGCCATCGGTCTCGTCCGCCTGCCACTGCCCGGCGACCACCTCGTTGTGCCCCGGCAGCGCCGCGCTGTGGCTGAGGTTGAACTCGCGCTCGACCAGCCGTTGCGCACGCACCTCCGGGTAGCTGGACGGGCTGACCTCGCGGCCATTCACCGCCACCAGCCGGCCGCGGATCATCGGGTACCAGTCGTAATGCACCACGCCGGCGGTCGCCAGCGACTGCCGGAAGGCATCGCCCTGCTCGGGCAGGATGTTGATGACGAAGCGGTTGGGCGCATCGGCCGGTGTCGCGGCGCGCCAACTGGAGATCAGGTCGGTGCGCAGCAGCACCAGCAGCATCAGCGCCATCAGCCCCAGCGCCAGCGCGCTGACCTGTAGCACGGCCAGCGCCGGCCGCGCACTCAGGCTGCGTGTCGCCAGCGTCAGCCAGCGTGGCGCGCCCACCTCCGGCACCGCCCGGCGCAGCGCCTGCACCGCCAGCCACGCTGCCCCCGCGAACACCGCCCACGCCACGGCAAACCCACCGACCGCGATCGCGCCGAGCTTCGGATCCTGCGCCACCACCATGAGCAGCGCCGCGTAACCCGCCAGCCCTGCCAGCAGCACGACCAGCGAGGCGGCCCGGAGATCACCCATGTCGCGCCGGATCACCCGCAGTGGTGGCACCTGCGCCAGTTGCAGCACGGGCGGCAGCCCGAACGCTGCCACCAGCACCATCCCCACCGCCAGCCCGAACAAGCCCGGCCACAGGCCCGGCGCCGGCAGGTTGGTCTCGATCAGCCCTGCCAGCAGCACGACAAACACCTGGTGCACCACCAGCCCGATCAGCACGCCCAGCCCACTTGCTGCCACGCCGACCAGACCCAGCTCCAGTCCATAGATGGCTGCGATGCGCCGCTGCGGCAGCCCGAGCACCCGCAGCATCGCGCAGGCGTCCAGGTGCCGCGCCGCAAACCCCCGTGCCGCGATGCCCACCGCCACCGCCGCCAGCAGTGCCGCCAGCACGGCCACCAGTTGCAGGAACTGCGCGGCCCGGTCCAGCGTCTGGCGCATCTCCGGGCGGGCGTTGTCCATCGATTCGACCCGCGTGCCACGCAGGTGTTCGCGCTCGACGGTCGCGTCCACCCAGGCGACGAAGCCACGCACGGCGGCTTGCGCGGTGGCGCGCCGTTGGGTGTCCGCAGCGATCACGGCGAGCCGCCAGTTGACCCGGCTTGCTGGCTGGATCAGGCCGGTGGCCGCCAGATCGGCCTCGGCCAGCATCACCCGCGGCGCGAAGCTCATGAAGCCGGCGTCCCGATCCGGCTCGACCCTCAGCACCTGGGCGATCCGCAATTGCGCGTCGCCCAGCAGCAGCGTGTCGCTGACCTGCACGGTCAGCCCGTCCAGCACGGCGGCATCGACCCAGACCGTACCGGCGGAGGGGCCTGCAGCCTGCTCGCGCACCGGTCCGGTGGCGCTGTCGCTGACGCCCAGCGTGCCGCGCAGCGGATAGCCCGCCGAGACTGCCTTGACCGAGACCAGTTTCGACGCGCCGCCACGGTCGTCCGGCGCGCGGGCCATGCTCGGAAAGCGCACGTTGCGGGCGGTCTTCAGACCCATCTCGCGGGCGGTGGTGTCGAAGCTGGCGGGCAGCGGCTGGTCGCTGGCGACGACGGCATCGCCCCCCAGCAGCGTCAGTGCATCCCGTGCGAGCCCCGCCTGCAGCCGGTCGGCGAAGAACCCCACTGCGCAGATGGCTGCCACCGCCAGCGCCACCGCCACCAGCATCAGCCGCAGCTCGCCCGCCCGGAAGTCGCGCAGCAACTGCCGCCATGCCAGCCGCAGCACGGACGGCGGGGTGTTGGCCACGGAGGGCAAGGAGGCAGGCGCGGATTCGGTGTTCATCCCGCCAAGGTACACCAGCCCGCGCCGGCCGGCCGAACGCTGTGTGCAAAGGCACAGAATGGCGGAGGCCGAAAGCCGCGCTTCAATCGAGGTCACCATGCACACACACCCCTTGCCCCCCCTCTATCTGTCGCACGGCTCGCCGATGATCGCCATCGAGACCTCGCCTGCTTCGCAGTTCCTTGACCGGCTCGGGTCGGCGATCGACCGTACCTTCGGCCGCCCTCGGGCTGCGGTGGTGGTCTCGCCGCACTCGGCGACGCGCCAGCCGATGGTGCTGGCCGGTGCGCGGCACGAGGCGATCCACGACTTCGGTGGATTTCCGGCCGAGCTGTATGCACAACGCTATGACGTGCGCGGCGATCCGGTGTTGGCACACGACGTGGCGCGCCGGCTGGGCGAGGCGGGCATCCCGACCCAGGCGGTGGATGCCAGCGGTCTGGACCACGGCATCTGGACGGTGATGAAACGCGCCTGGCCCGGTGCCGAAGTGCCGGTCGTGCCGTTGACGCTGGTGCCGACGTGGACCACGGCGCAGCTCTGTGCAGCGGGCCGTGCGCTGGCGGCGCTGGCCGAGGACGGCGTGCTCGTCATCGGCAGTGGCGCGATGACGCACAACCTGCGGCGTTTCTTCGGGGCGCGCACCGTGCCCGAGGGCCAGATCGAGCCGGATGTGGTGGCGTTCCAGGACTGGGTCCACACCCGCGGTGCCGCGTGTGACTGGCCCGCGTTGCTCGACTACCGCCGGCAGGCACCCGGCGCCGCGCTGCAACACCCGACGGACGAACACTGGTTGCCCTACTACATCGCCGCTGGCGCCGGGGGCGAGGTGGCGCCGGTCGTGCGCATCCACAGCAGCGTCGATGCCGGTGTGCTGGCAATGGACAGCTTCGCATTCGGGCCGCACGCCGGCGCGCTGGCCGCCGCACTGGCTTGACTCAGCCGGGGTTGTCGATGTCGATGAAGCGGTGTTCGATGTTGAATTGCGTGGCGAGGTGCGCGCCAACAGCTTGTACCCCGTAGCGTTCGGTGGCGTGGTGCCCGCAGGCCATGAAGGCCACCCCGGTTTCGCGGGCGATGTGGGCTTGCGGCTCTGAAATTTCTCCCGTCAGGTAGACATCGGCACCGGCTGCGATGGCCGATTCGAACCAACCCTGCGCGCCACCGGTACACCACGCGACGCGACGCACCACCCGCCCATCGCCCGCGGCCACCACGGGCGTGCGGCCCAGCCGGTGGCCGATGCGGGTGGCAAGCGCCTCCAGCACACACGGGCCATCGACGGGTCGGCCGATCACGCCGAGCGCCTTGTCGCCGAAGCGGCCTTCCGTGACCAGCCCGAGGTGGGCGCCGAGCTGGGCGTTGTTGCCCAG
This sequence comes from Pseudomonadota bacterium, assembly GCA_041192465.1. Lineage (GTDB taxonomy): Bacteria > Pseudomonadota > Gammaproteobacteria > Burkholderiales > Burkholderiaceae_C > Sphaerotilus. The sequence goes on from JBEEMX010000043.1 coordinate 9,369, forward strand.
CGTGGGATGGGCGTCCAGCGGCAGGTGGTAAGCGTAGAGGTTGATGTCGTGGTGCAGCAGCGCAGCCAGCCGCTGCTTCATCCAGCCGGTGACGCGGCCGTCCTGCCCGCGCCAGAACAGGCCGTGGTGGACGAGGATGGCGTCGGCGCCCGCGGCGGCGGCTGCCTCGATCAGCGCCAGGCTGGCGGTCACCCCGCTGACAAGGCGGCGCACCTCGGCGCGGCCCTCCACCTGTAACCCATTGGGACCATAATCAGCGAACCGGGCCACCTCCAGACACTGCTCCAGATAGTCGGCCAGACCGGTTCGGTGTGCCACGTTTTCCACGTTTCCCGTCATTCTTTGCTCCTTGACCATGCGCAGGCTCTGGCTCGTATTCTCTCAAGCGGTCACGGTGGCCTTGGCCGTGGTCTTCGTGCTGACCACGCTCAAGCCGCAGTGGATCGGTACCTCGGCCATCGGCGTCCCCGTGCAGTTGAACATCGCCCAGACTGCGCCTGCCGCCGTCGCCGGTGCAGCCTCTGGCGCGGTGGTCATCAGCCCCGGCAGTTTCGCACCGGCGGCGCGGCGAGCGTCTCCCTCGGTGGTCAGCGTGGTCACCAGCGCGGCGGCGGACCCCAAGCGCAAGCCCAATCCGGCCGAACCGTGGTTTCACCGCTATTTTGGTGACCAGGACGGCCCGACCAGCGGTACCGGCTCGGCCGTGATCGTTTCATCCGATGGCTACCTGCTCACCAACAACCATGTGGTCGAAAATGCAGGTCAGATCGAGATCGGGCTGGCCGACGGTCGGCGTGTGGCAGCCAAGGTGATCGGCACCGATCCGGACAGCGACCTTGCGGTGCTGAAGGTGGCGCTCAAGGGCTTGCCCGCCATCACCTTTGGCGATGCGGACGGTCTGCAGGTCGGCGATGTCGTGCTGGCCATCGGCAACCCGTTCAACGTGGGGCAGACGGTCACGTCGGGCATCGTCAGCGCCGTTGGCCGCACTGGGCTGGGGCTGAATACCTTCGAGAACTTCATCCAGACCGATGCTGCCATCAACCCCGGCAATTCTGGCGGCGCGCTGGTCGATGCCACGGGGCAGTTGCTGGGCATCAACACGGCGATCTACTCGCGCTCGGGTGGCAGCATGGGCATCGGTTTCGCGATCCCCGTGTCCACGGCCCGGCAGGTGATGGAAGGGCTGATCACCGAGGGCGTGGTCACCCGCGGCTGGATCGGCGTGCAGCCCAGCGACCTGACCGCCGACATGGCCGAGTCCTTCAAGCTGAAGGTGGACCACGGCGTGCTGATCACCGGCGTGTTGCAGGACGGTCCAGCCAGTGCTGCAGGCATGCAGCCGGGTGATGTGGTGCTGAAGGTGGGTCGGTCCGCGGTGGTCAATACCTCGCAATTGCTCAACGCCGTGGCGGCGCTCAAGCCGCTGTCGTCGGCGGTGATCACGGTGCAGCGCGGCGAGCAGGCGGTGGACCTGACCGTGAAAGTCGCGCAGCGCCCGAAGGCCAAGGTCGCGGGCCGCAAGTCGGCCGAGTAGCCTGTCAGGCTGTCAGTCGGCTGATCCGGGCTCCGACGCAGGGGCCTGGGTGTGTTTCAGGAAGAACTGCGAAGCGACGATGCCCACCTCGTACAGCAGTCCCATCGGCAGCAGCAGCGCCACCATCGACACCGCGTCCGGCGGCGTCACCAGCCCTGCAGCGGCAGCAGCAGCGACCCAGAAATAGCGCCGGAACTCGCGCAACTGGTCCACCGTGAGCACGCCCAGCCGCGTCAGCACGACCACCGCCACCGGCACCTCGAAGGCCACACCGAAGGCGATGAACATGGTGATCACGAAGTCGAGGTAGGCCTCGATGTCCGGGCTCACCGCCACCGAGGCCGGTGCCATCGACTGGATGGCCGGAAACGCCTGTCCGAAGACAAAGAAATAGCAGAAGGACACGCCCAGGTAGAACAGCACCGTGCTGCTCGTCACCAGCGGCAGCACCAGCCGGCGCTCGTGCTTGTACAACCCCGGCGCCACAAACGCCCAGATCTGGTACAGCACCCACGGCAAGGCCGCGCCGAAGGCCACCAGCAGCGTCACCTTGATCGGGATGAGGAAAGGCGAGACAACGCCGACCGCGATCATCTTCGAGCCCACGGGTAGCGCCTTGACCAGCGGCAGCGCCAGCAGGTCGTACATCCGCGATGGCCCTGGAAACACGCACAGCAGCGCGAAGATCGCTCCGACGCCGTAGACAGTCTTGAGCAGGCGGTCGCGCAGCTCGATCAGGTGGCTGACGAAAGGCGCTTCGGTGCCTTGCAATTCATCGGGGGGAGTGGACATGGATCAGAGCGGACGCGTCGGGCGCGCAGGGCGGAATCGTGCCACCCGGGCGGCGCCCGACTGCACATGGCGGCGCACGTTCTCGCTCTTCTTGTACCACTGGGGCACCGCAGAACGCTTGATGCGCCAGTTCTTCTTGGGGGGCTTGTAGGCCGTCGGGGCCGGTGTACTGTCCCAGTTGTAGGGCTCGTAGGTCGGGGTGTCGCCATCGACGTGCTGGCCCAGGGCGGCGTTCACGTCGCGCGTGGCGTCGTTCAGCCCGCCGGACACCGACTGGCTGACGTCGCGGGCCGCGGTCTCGAACTGTTCGCGGACCTTGGTCAGCTCTTCCAGCTCGATCGAGCGGTTGACCTCGGCTTTCACGTCGGCGACATAGCGTTGTGCCCGGCCGATCAACGTGCCGGCCATGCGGGCCACGCGGGGCAGCCGCTCGGGGCCGATCACGACCAGCGCGATGCCTGCCACGAGCATGATCTTGGAAATGCCGATGTCGAGCATGGGTCAGGTGCCGCGCTGCATCACAGCTTGGTCTTGGCTTCGACGTCGATGGTCTGGCTGTCGAGGCGCTTCTCTGCGACGACCTGAGCGGCCGGTGCGGCGGTGGATGCAGCCGCAGCGGCTGCATCCACCTTGTCGCCATCCTTCACGCCATCCTTGAAGCCCTTGACGGCCGAGCCGAGGTCCGAGCCGAGGTTCTTGAGCTTCTTGGTGCCGAAGACCAGCACGATGATGACGAGGAAAATGATCAGGTGGGTGGTGGACAGGCCCATGGTGGTGCTCCAGTGCGCAGTGCGGGTTAGCGAAGAATTCTAGGTCAGCCGTGTTTCCAGGGCCGGGGTCCGCCCATCACGTGCATGTGGAGGTGGTAGACCTCCTGCCCGCCGTCCGGGCCGGTATTGATCACGGTGCGAAAACCGTTGGTCGCGCCTTGTTCGACGGCCAGCCGCGGGGCCAGCGTCATCATGCGACCCAGCAGCGCCTCGTGCTCCGCGGTCACGTCACCGAGTCCGGCGATGTGCTGGCGCGGGATGACCAGCAGGTGGACGGGTGCGGCCGGGTGGATGTCCTTGAACGCGATCAGCTCTTCGTCCTCGTAGACCTTCTGGGCGGGGA
>JBEEMX010000044.1:0-12295 GCA_041192465.1 Pseudomonadota bacterium
GCCAGCAGCACCGCGTGCAGGTCCGCCGCGAAGCCGCGCACCTCGTCCATCACCGCCTTGTTGCGCCGCACCAGCCAGTTGTAGCCCAGCACCGCCGGCACCGCGACCGCCAGACCGATGGCGGTCATGATCAGCGACTCGCCGACCGGCCCGGCCACCTTGTCGATGCTCGCCTGCCCCGCCACACCGATGGCGGTGAGTGCGTGGTAGATGCCCCAGACGGTGCCGAACAGGCCGACGAACGGTGCCGTCGAACCCACAGTCGCCAGAAACGCCAAGCCGTTCTGCAAGCGCCCCTGCACCCGCTCGATGGCGCGCTGGATCGACATCGTGATCCAGGTGTTCAGGTCGATCTGGCCGAGCAGGCCGGCGTGCTTGACCGAGGCATCCGCCCCCGCCTGGGCGATAAAGCGGAACGGGCTGCCCGCGGCGAGCGTGTCCACGCCCTGCGCGACGCTGGCCGCCGTCCAGAACGCCTCGGTCGCTTTGGCCTGGGTCAGCATGCGCTGCTGCTCGATCCACTTGACGATGAGCAGGTACCAGCTCCCGACCGACATGACCACGAGGATCAGCAGCACGGTCTTGGCGACGAGGTCCGAACCGGACCAGAGGGCGGCGAGGCCGTAGGGATTGCTTGCGTCCACCGAGGGCTCCGAAGTCGATATGCAGGAAACGGCGATCGGGTCGCGGAGTGCGCGATGCCGGCCGCGACTATAGGGCAGCGCGGTCCAGGCGGCGGGCGATGTCCTGCATGAGGGCGCGGGCCAGTTCCTGCTTGTCGCAGCGGCTACCGTCTTCGGGCAGCGCGCGGGCACCGTCGGCATCCACCAGCAACAGCGCGTTGTCGTCCCGGCCGAAGGTGGCCGGGCCGAGGTTGCCGACGATGAGCGGCACCTTCTTGCGCAGCAGCTTCTCGCGGGCGTGGTGTTCGAGCTTCTCGCTTTCGGCGGCGAAGCCGACGCAGTAGGGGCGGTCCGGCAGCGATGCCACTGCGGCGAGGATGTCGAGGTTCTCGCTCAATTCGAAGCTCGGCGCGATCTTCTTGCCATCCTTCTTGATCTTGTGCGCCGACAGGCTGGCCGGGCGCCAGTCGGCCACCGCCGCGGTGGCGATGAACAGGTCGTGCAGCGGTGCAGCCGGCAGCACGGCGTCGTGCATCTGCTGCGCCGAGCGCACGTCGATGCGACGCACTCCACGCGGTGTCTCCAGATGCACTGGCCCGGCAACCAGCGTGACTTCGGCACCGGCTTCGCGTGCCGCGCGGGCCAGCGAGAAGCCCATCTTGCCACTCGACAGATTGGTGATGCCGCGCACCGGGTCGATTGCCTCGAAGGTCGGACCAGCCGTGATCAGCACGCGCTTGCCTGCCAGCGGCTTGGGCGAGAGCGCAGCGATCAGGTCTTCGACGATGGCGGCAGCCTCGATCATCCGGCCATCACCGATTTCGCCGCAAGCCTGCTCCCCGGCATCGACGCCCAGCACCAGCGCACCGTCGGCCTGCACCTGCGCCAGGTTGCGCTGCGTGGCCGGGTGGGCCCACATCTCGCGGTTCATGGCGGGCGCGAGGATCAGCGGCACCGGGCGCGCGTCGGCCGCACCGCTGGCGAGCGGACGCGCGAGGCAGGTCAGGCTCATCAGGTCGTCGGCCCGGCCCTGGGCGAGACGGGCGATGAAGTCGGCGCTGGCCGGGGCGATGACCACGGCATCCGCACCGCGGGTCAGGTTGATGTGGGGCATGCCGTTGGGTTCGCGGGCATCCCAGGTGTCGGTGCTGACGGGATGACCGGACAGCGCCTGCATCGTCTCGGTGGTGATGAAGCGCTGCGCACCGGCGGTCATCGCCACGTACACCTCGGCGCCAGCCTTGACCAGCAGCCGCAGCAGCTCGGCACTCTTGTAGCAGGCGATGCCGCCGGTGAGGCCCAGCACGAGGCGGCGGCCAGCGAGATCGGGGCGGGAACGCAGGGTTTCAGTCATGGGCCGAGAGTCTAGCGAGACAATGCCGACCATGCGCACCTTCACCGCCCTGCCATTGCCGTTCCCGATGCTGCTGCTGGCCAGCGTCGTCCACGCCCAGACCACCACGCCACCCGCCGACCCGCCAGTGACCACACCGACCACGACGCTGGAGCGGGTCGAGATCCGCCGCACCGCGCCGAGCGACACGGTGCAGCGCCAGCAGTCCACCGCCGCCAAGACGGTGGTCGGCCGCGAGGAAATCGAGCGCATGGGTGACGCCACCGTCAGCGAGGTGCTCAAGCGCCTGCCCGGCGTGACGCTGGGCGGCGGGCGGCCCGGGCGCGGCGGTGATGTGCGCATGCGCGGCCTGGGCAGCGGCTACACCCAGATCTTGCTCAACGGCGAGCGCATGCCCTACGGCATGACACTGGACTCGCTCACCCCGGACCAGGTCGAGCGCATCGAGATCACCCGCGGCCCCACCGCCGAAACCGGCGCGCAGGCCATTGCCGGCACCATCAACATCGTGCTGCGCGAGTCGGTGCGCCAGCGTCTGAACAACGTCCATCTGCGCCTGGCGCACGACGACGGCTTCTGGAAACCCGACCTCAGCTGGACCCGTGCCGACCAGATCGACGACTTCAGCTACAACCTCTCCACCAACCTGCACCTCGGCCGCGAACTCGACCACGCCGAAGTCCGCACGGTGGAAACCCGCCTGGCCGACGGTGCCACGACGCTCGCGGAGCTGCGCACCACCGACGACTCCTCGCAGCGCCGGTCGCTGCACGCGGGTGGGCGAATGCAGTGGCGGCTGGGCGCAGGCGAGACCTTCGCGCTGATGCCCTTCGTCATCCTGTCCGAGTCGAACAGCCAGAGTGCGCAGACGCTGCAATCGCTGACACCGAACGCCGTGCCGGACTACACCAGCGCCGACCGCACCGGCACCGGCCGTTTCGCCCTCGGCCGCCTCAATGCCCAGTGGCAGACCCGGCTGGACAGCGGGCTGCGCGTGGAGCTGAAAGCGGGTGGCAGCCTGAGCCGCTCCGCGGGCGACAGCGTGCGCAACGAGCGCGACGGCAGTGGTGCCGTGCTGCGCCGCATCGGCGATGACCGCACGGGTCAGGACCGCGGTCTGAGCGCCGGTGGCAAGCTCAGTCGCGCTGCGGGCGAAGGCGCGCACCTGCTGTCGCTCGGCTGGGAAGCCGAACACAACCAGCGCGACGAAATCCGCACCACGCTGGAAACCAGCGCCACCGGTACGCGCTCGCTCAATGGCGAGGTCGGCGACAACCTGCAGGCCCGCACGCTGCGCCGCGCGCTCTGGGCGCAGGACGAATGGACGGTGACGCCGCAATGGTCGCTGCAGGGCGGCCTGCGCTGGGAGGCGATCGACACCACCAGCGACACCGCGGACGGCCAGGTCAGCAGCCGCAGCGGCGTGGTGACACCGCTGTTCCACGCCGCATGGAAGCCGGTCGATGGCGGCAAGGACCAGGTGCGCCTGAGCCTGACCCGCAGCTACCGTGCACCAACCCTCGCCAACCTGATCGCCCGCCGCAGCGAGGCCACCGGCACCAATCTAGAAACCAACCCGGACCGCGCGGGCAATCCGCAACTCAAGCCCGAGCTGGCCACCGGGCTGGACCTCGCCTTCGAGCACTATCTGGCGGCTGGCGGGGTACTGAGCATCGGCGTGTTCGAACGCCGCATCGACCAGCTCATCCGCGCGCAGACCACGCTGGAGACGGTCGGTGGCGTATCGCGCTGGGTATCCCGGCCGCAGAACATCGGCGACGCGGTGACCCGCGGCGTCGAGCTGGAAGCCAAATTCCGGCTGAGCGAGCTGATGGCCGAAAACGCGCCACCCGTGGAGCTGCGTGCCAACGCGAGCGCCTTCCGCTCGCGGGTGACCAGCGTCAGCGGCCCGGACAACCGGCTCGACAAGCAGCCGGACTGGAGCGCCAACCTCGGCGGCGACTGGCGCCTGCGGGGCCTGCCGCTGACGCTGGGGGCCAGCCTCAACTTCACGCCCGGCTACGCCATCCGCCTGAGTGACAGCCAGCTCAACACGGTAGACACGCGCCGCGTGATCGACGCCTACGCGCTGTGGACCTTCTCGCCCGAGGTGCAACTGCGCGCCTCGGTGAGCAACCTGCTGCCCCTCGACAACATGAACAGCAGCACCTTCACGACCGCAACTGCACGGCAGGTGGCAACCACCAGCAATCCCGGCAGCATGGCCTGGGCGCTGCGGCTGGAGATGAAGCTCTGATCGATCAGGACCAGGCGCTGGTGATCACCGGCAGCAGCGCGTCGCGGTAGGTCTGCGGCAGCGTGGTCGTGCCGCCAGAGGGGGCGTTGAACGCCGCCATCGCGTCGATGAGGGTGTCCACCTGCGCACTCAACAGGACGTGCCCGTCGGCGGTGCGGAACTGCTCGATCTGGCTGGCCGGACCAGTGTCCCAGTCCATGATGTAGACGCGGTCCCAGGTGCCGATGATGCTGACCTCCAGGAAGCCATCCAGACGCTTGAACCAGAGCTGGTCGATGCCCACACCGGCACCGTACTCGACGACATCCTGGTTGCCGGCGGTCTCGTCGTAGTCCCAGATGACATCCAGGCTGGAGCCGCGGCCGACCCGGTAGACATCATGACCCGCACCACCGGCCATCGAATCCGCCCCGCTGCCGCCGAGTATGGTGTCGTTGCCGGCCGAGCCGAAGATCATGTCGGAGCCACCACTGCCGTCGATGACCACGCGGCTCCCGAGGATGCTGGTGCCACTGAAATCAAGCACGTCGTCTGACCACGAACCGATGATGCGGGTCTGTCCGACCACCGCAGTCGTGTCGATCACCTCGATGCCGCTGGCCGCGTCGAAGTTCAGCAGGCCAATGTCCACGTCGCCGGCTCCCTGGGCGCGCAGGGTATCCGTGCCGGTGGTGCCGGTGTCGGCGTAGGTGTCGAAGCCCTGGAAAGAGCGCCAGCCCTCGGCCAGATTGCCGGTCACCTGGTAGGTGTCGCTGCCGTTGAAGCCATCGAGGCTGTCGTCGCCACCGCCGCCGAGGATCTGGTCATTGCCGGCACTGCCGACGAGCGTGTCGTTGCCCCACGAACCGTCGATCAGCAGGTTGGCGCCCACCAGCGTGGTGCTGCGGAAATCGAGCAGGCTCGCGCCGTCGCCGCCCAGCAGCCGCACCGTTCCCGCTGCCCCGGTGGCGTCGATCACCTCGATCCCCGTGTTCTGCCAGCCCGCCAGGCCGATGTCCACCGCCCCGGTGCCGAGGGCCACGAGCGTGTCGGTGCCGGTCGTGCCCGTATCGGCGTAGGTGTCGTAGCCCTGGAAACTGCTCCAGCCACCCGCGACGTTGCCGGTGATGCGGAAGGTGTCCCCCGCCCCGCCGCCGTCGAGCAGGTCGTCACCGCCGGCCCCGACGATCGTGTCGGCCGCCGCGCTGCCGTACACCGTGTCGTTGCCATAGGCGCCGTCGATCACCAGGTTCGCGCCCGTCAGCGTGGTGCTGCGGAAATCGAGCACGTCGGCCACGTCGCGGCCCAGCAGCCGCACCGTGCCGGTCGCCCCCGTGCCATCGACCACCTCGATGCCGGTGTTCTGCCAGCCGGCCACGCCGATGTCCACATCGCCAGCGCCCAGCGCCACGATGCGGTCAGTGCCCGCCGTGCCGGTGTCCTGGTAGGTGTCGAACCCCTGGAAGCTGGACCAGCCCGCGGCCCGGTTGCCGGTCACGCGGTAGGTGTCGCCGCCGTTCTGGCCGTCGAGCAGATCGGCGTCGGCACCGCCTGCGATCAGGTCTGCACCCGCGCTGCCCTTGACCGTGTCGCTGCCATAGGCACCATCGATGAGCACGTTGCCGCCGACGAAGCTGACCGTGCTGAAGTCGAGCACGTTGGCGCTGTCGCTGGCCCACAGGCGCACCGTGCCCGTGGCACCGCTGCCGTCAATCACCTCGATGCCCGTGGCCTGCCAGTCGTTGAGGCCGATGTCCACATCGCCAGCGCCCAGCGCCACGATCCGGTCGATACCGCTCGTGCCGGTGTCGGCGTAGGTGTCACGGCCGCTGAACGTGGCCCAGCCCGCGGCGTAGCTGCCGCTCACGCGGTAGACATCGCCGCCCTGGCCGCCGTCCAGCCGGTCGTCGCCGGTGTTGCTGAGGAGGGTGTCGGCGCTGGCGCTGCCATGCACCGTGTCGTTGCCGCCGCCCGTCTCGATGACGAAGTTGCTCCCGGTCATCGTCACGCCACGCAGGTCGAACAGCTCCGCCGCGCCTTCGCCCAGCAGCCGCACGGTGCCGGCCGCCCCGGTGCCGTCGATCACCTCGATGCCCGTGCCCGGCCCGAACCCGCCCCGCAGCCCGATGTCCACGTTGCCCGTGCCCACCGCCACGATCCTGTCCACCCCACTGGTGCCCGCGCCGCTGTCCTTGTACGTGTCGTAGCCGTGAAAGCCCGTGGTCGTGTTGCCCGTGACCCGGTAGGTGTCGGCGCCGCCAGCCCCGTCCACCGTGTCCTCGCCGTTGTTGCTCACCAGCGTGTCCGCCGCCGCGCTGCCGTACACCACGTCGTTGCCGTTGCCGGCGTCGATGACGAGGCGCGTGCCCGTCAGCGTCACGCCGCGAAAGTCCAGTGTCGTGCCGCTGCTGTCGCCCAGCAGCCGCACCGTGCCGGTGGCGCCCGTCGCATCGATCGCCTCGATGCCGCTGGCCGGTCCGAAGCTGCCCTTCAACCCGATGTCCACGTCGCCGGTCCCGAGCGCCACGATCTTGTCCGTGCCGCTCGTGCCGGTGTCGGCGTAGGTGTCATAGCCCTGGAACGCCGCCGTCGTGCTGCCGGTGACGCGGTAGGTGTCACCGCCGCCCGCGCCGTCCAGCACATCGTCGCCGAAGCTGGTGAGGAGGGTGTCCGCGCCCGCCGTGCCGTAGACGGTGTCGTTGCCGTAGCTGCTGTCGATCACGGTGTTGGTGCCGATGACCGTGACGGCGCGGAAATCGAGCGTCGTGGCACTGCCATCGCCATAAAGGCGCACCGTGCCAGTGGCACCGCTGCCATCGATCACTTCGATGCCGCTGGTGGCGCCGAAGCTGCCAAGCAGGCCGATGTCCACGTTGCCCGTGCCGAGCGCCACGATCTTGTCGGTGCCGCTGGTGCCCGCGCCTGTGTCGGCATAGGTGTCGAAGCCGTGGAAGCTGCTCCAGCCACCCGCCTCGTTGCCACTGACGCGGTAGGTGTCGCCGCCTGCGCCGCCGTCGAGCACGTCATTGCCGCTGCCTGCGACGATGGTGTCGGCCGCTGCACTGCCGTAGACCGTGTCGTTGCCGTAGCCGGCGTCGATGGTGATGTTGCTGCCGGTCAGCGTGGTCGTGCGGAAGTCGAGCAGGTTGGCATCGTTGGTGTCGAGCAGGCGGACCACGCCGGTCGTGCCGGTGGCGTCGATCTGCTCGATACCGGTCGCGTTCCAGCCCTTCAAGCCGAGGTCCACTGCCAGCGTGCCGCCCGCCACCACGATCTTGTCGGTGCCTGCGGTGCCGCTGTCCCTGTAGGTGTCGTAGCCCTGGAAGCCGGTGGTCAGATTGCCGGAGACGCGGAAGGTGTCACCGCCGCCCGCGCCGTCGAACGTGTCATCGCCCTGGTTGTTGGCCATGGTGTCGTTGCCAGCGCTGCCGTAAACCGTGTCATTGCCCCAACCCGCGTCAAGGACGAGGTTGCTGCCCACCAGCGTGGTCGTGCGCAGGTCGAACAGCTCGGCCCCGTTGGTGCCGATCAGCCGGACTGCGCCGGTCGCGCCGGTGGTGTCGATCGTCTCGATGCCGGTCGCGCTCCAGCCCTTGACGCCGATGTCCACATCGATGCCGAGCGCGACGATCTTGTCGATGCCACTGGTTCCGCTGTCCTTGTAGGTGTCGTAGCCCTGGAAGGCGGTCGCCATGTTGCCAGTGACGCGGTAGGTGTCGCCGCCGCCAGCACCGTCGAACACGTCATCCCCCCAACTGGCGAGGACCGTGTCCGCCCCGGTGCTGCCGAAGACGGTGTCGTTGCCGTAGTTGCTGTCGATCACGACACGGGTGCCAATGACCGCGACATCACGGAAGTCCAGCGTCGAGCTGCTGCCGTCGCCATAGAGCCGCACGGTGCCGGTTGCACCGGTGGCATCGATCACCTCGATGCCATTGCCGGCACCGAAGTTGCCCAGGAATCCGATGTCCACGTCACCCGTGCCGAGCGCAACGATCTTGTCGGTGCCGCTGGTGCTCGCGCCGGTGTCGGCGTAGGTGTCGAAGTTGTGGAAGCTGCTCCAGCCTGCGGCTTCATTGCCGGTCACGCGGTAGGTGTCGCCGCCCGCGCCGCCGTCGAGCACATCGTTGCCACTCTCGCCGATGAGCAGGTCATCCCCCGCACCGCCATTCAACGTGTCGTTGCCGAAGCCGCCCCAGAGCGTGTCATTCCCGTCGCCTGCGCTGATCAGATCATTCTGCCCATAGCCGAATATCTCATCTTCACCGGCTGTGCCGTTGAGGGTTTCGGCGGCCGAGGTACCGGAAACCAGATTCGACACCAGCGCAGCGGCGGCGGAAACAATGGACGTCTTGGAACTCATGGGGAACCTTTTCGCTTGTTTTGAATACACCCCGATCGACGGGATTTCCCGAAAAATGGTCGGAACTTAGTTCAGGTAATTTCAAATGAAAATGAACTGAAAACCGACTGCGACTTATAAACGAAAAAACCCCTTCAGCGAGGGGTTTGCCACCCCGAATCAGGGGTCATGAACAGCAGTTCACGGTAATCCATCACGCCATCACGGCAACGCTGATCCTGAGATCACCCGCGCAGCAGTGCGTCCCGCGCACCTGCCCTAACACGTCCTTCAGCACATCGGTGTCAACACAATCGGATGGATGTCCACATTTTAATGCCCGCCACGTCAGCGGCCAGTCAGTATTGATGAATTTCTTCTCAGAAGGCACCCAACTTCGATGCAATGTTCAAGTCGGGGCGTTACCAGCTATCTGGTCAGTATTTGGTCAGACTGCGCTCCTAGACTGCATTTCGAATTATGTGACTCATCAGTATTTAATTAGGAGAAATCCATGGCAGATCCTGTGATCGCCCGCATCAGGGCAAACCCCAAGTATGCGGAACTGAAGCAAAAGCGCAGTGGTTTCGGCTGGATGCTGACGCTGCTGATGATGGTCGTGTACTACGGCTACATCGCGCTGATCGCGTTCAACAAGGAATTCCTCGGCCAGCGCATCGGCGAGGGTGTGACGACGGTCGGTGTACCCATCGGCTTCGGCGTCATCGTCTTCACGGTCATCATCACGGGCATCTACGTGCGCCGTGCGAACGACGAGTTCGACCGCCTGACCCGCGAAATTCTCCAGGAGGTCTCGAAGTGAGCCGCATGTTCAAAACCTTGATGCTCCTGGCGGGTCTGCTGGGCGCGGGTGCCGCGCTGGCGGCGGGTGCCGACCTGGGCCAGGTCGCCAAGCAAGAAACCAACTGGACGGCCATCGGCATGTTCGCGGTCTTCGTGGCCGGCACGCTCTACATCACCAAGTGGGCCGCCAGCAAGACGAAGTCGGCCTCTGACTTCTACACCGGCGGTGGCGGCATCACAGGCTTCCAGAATGGTCTGGCGATCGCGGGCGACTACATGTCGGCCGCCTCGTTCCTGGGCATTTCCGCCGCGGTGATGGCCAACGGCTACGACGGCCTGATCTACTCGATCGGCTTCCTGGTCGGCTGGCCGGTCATCACCTTCCTGATGGCAGAGCGCCTGCGCAACCTCGGCAAGTTCACCTTTGCCGACGTGGCCGGCTACCGCTTCAAGCAAGGCCCGATCCGCGCGTTCGCCGCGTCGGGCACGCTGGTCGTGGTCGCCTTCTACCTGATTGCCCAGATGGTCGGTGCCGGGCAGCTCATCAAGCTGCTGTTCGGTCTCGAATACTGGATGGCGGTCGTGATCGTCGGCGGCCTGATGATGGTCTACGTGCTGTTCGGCGGCATGACAGCCACCACCTGGGTGCAGATCATCAAGGCGTGCCTGCTGCTGTCGGGCGTGACCTTCATGGCCATCATGGTGCTGGCGCAGTTCGGCTTCAGCCCGGAAGCCCTGTTCGCCAAGGGTGTCGCCGTCAAGGCCGCCATCGCCGTGAACGCCAAGGCAGCGGCCATCGCCGGTGCTGCAGCGTCTGCGGCTGCCGCCATGACGCCGGAAGCCGCTTCGGCTGCCTCGGCCGCCATGGCCAAGGCCAACGCGATGAACCCCGAAAAGATCGGCCAGGCGCTGATGGCTCCGGGCAGCTTCATCAAGGACCCGATCTCCGCGATCAGCTTCGGCATGGCGCTGATGTTCGGTACCGCCGGTCTCCCGCACATCCTCATGCGCTTCTTCACCGTCCCTGACGCGAAGGAAGCCCGCAAGTCGGTGTTCTGGGCCACGACCTGGATCGGCTACTTCTACATCCTGATCTTCATCATCGGTTTCGGTGCGATCACGCTGGTGCTGACCAACCCCGAATACGCCAATGTCGCCAAGGGCGTCATCAATGGTGGTGCGGGCACGGCCAACATGGCGGCGGTGCTGGTGGCCAAGGCGGTCGGCGGCAACGTGTTCTACGGCTTCATCTCGGCCGTGGCCTTCGCGACGATTCTGGCCGTGGTGGCGGGTCTGACCTTGTCCGGCGCGTCAGCGGTGTCCCACGACATCTATGCCACGCTGATCAAGAAGGGCAACGCCGACAGCGCCTCGGAGCTGAAGGTGTCGCGCATCACCACGCTGTGCCTGGGTGTGCTGGCGGTGACGCTGGGCATCGTGTTCGAGAAGCAGAACATCGCCTTCATGGTGTCGCTGGCCTTCGCGATCGCGGCCTCGGCCAACTTCCCCGTGCTCTTCATGAGCGTGCTGTGGAAGGACTGCACCACCAAGGGTGCCGTGACCGGTGGTTTCCTGGGCCTGTTCTCGTCGGTCGCACTGACCGTCGTGTCGCCGTCGGTGTGGGAAGCCACGCTCGGCAACCCCAAGGGTTCGGCCTGGTTCCCGTACACCTCGCCGGCACTGTTCTCGATGGCCATCGCCTTCGTGACCATCTGGCTGGTGTCGCTGATGGACCGCAGCGCGCAAGCGACTTCGGAACGCGCCGCCTTCGAAGCCCAGCAGATCCGCTCGGAAACCGGCCTGGGTGCCTCCGGCGCTTCGGGTCACTGATCCTGCCCCTTCATTCCCGCGCAAGCGGGAATCCACAAAACACCCGGCACCCGCCGGGTGTTTTTACTTCAGATGCCGCAACTTGATGAACGCCAGCGCCGCCATGACCGCGTCATTGAGCGCGTCATGCGCCTCGCGCCGCGGCAGGTCCAGCTCGGTCATCAGCGTGTCGAAGCGCAAATCAATGTGCCGGTCCTGCTCAGGCCCGCGTGACAGGCGGCGTTTGTGTTCGTAAAACAACGTCGAAATCTCGATCTTGGGCTGTGGGAGCGCCACACCGAGCATCGGAAACAGCACCCGGTTGATCATCGCCACGTCAAATTCGAGGAAATAGCCCACCAGCGGCCGGCTGCCGACGAAGGTCAGCAACTGGCGCATCGCTTCTTCCGGCTCCAGTCCTTGCGCGACATCCTGTTCGCGCAGACGGTGAATGCGCACGCTGTCGGCAGACACCGCCTTGCTCGGCCGCACCAGCAGCGACAGCGCCTCGCTCGTCATCACGCGATCACCGACGATGCGCACGGCGCCGATGGCAATGATCTCGTCGCGCCGGGTATCGAGTCCGGTGGTTTCGCAATCCAGCGATACCCATTCATCGGGGGGCGGCGCGTCGTACAGGAACCGCAGCCGCGGGTCCGCCAGATGCCACAGCATCCACGCGCGCCGGAGCGCCACCCACGGGCCGAATATCCCCGCCTGTCCGCCTGGCCTCACAGCACGTCCAGATGAAAGTGCTGCCGCAGGTGCGCCTTGAAGCGTTTGACCACCGCCAGCGTGTCCTTGAGCAGATCGCGGTCCAGGCTGCCGAGCTGGTCCAGCGCGATGTCCGAGCCGGCCGCCGGGCGGCCCTGCTCCAGCGCCTGCAGCCCGGCGCGCAGCTTCAGGCCCATGAAGAAGTGCAGGCTGTCGACCAGATCCGTGCCGAAATCGGCTGGCAGGTGTCCGCCGGCAAGCAGCGCCTCGATGCGGTCCACCGTGCTGGTGGCAGCGATGCGGTGCTCGAACGCGAGGCTGCGCACGCCGTGTACCAGCGGAAAGATGCCGGCCTTCTTCAGGTCGAGCGACTCGTTGCCGCCGTCACCCAGGTGCAGGATGCGGTTCCACCA